>JAOZPA010000097.1 GCA_029932985.1 Campylobacterales bacterium | reverse complement strand
AAAAATCTCCAAAAAAAGCTTTATTGCCGACATTATATAACTAAACAGATTAAAAGTAGCTTTTTATAATTATTTTTTCACAAAATAAAATTTCCGTTTGGGGTTGTTAACCATTAGTTAATTATTTATGAATTTTGATTAAATTTTTAAGTATTTTTTGCTAAAATAATAGCAAATATTGAATTGAAAGTTTTATAAATGAAATACAAAATATTTTGTGATGAAAGTAATCACTTATTAAATACAAAATCAAATTTGATGGTTAATGGGGCTATATTAGTTAAAGAAGATGAAATTGAAGATATAAATAGATATATTAAATTTTTAAAGTATAAACATAACTACTTTAACGAATTAAAATGGACAAAACTTCTTAACTCTAAAAAAGAATTTTATAAAGATTTAATAGATTATTTTATTGAAAGCGAAATGCGATTTAAGGCTACTTTTATACCAAATAAAAAAGACCACAATCACAGTTTATACAATAATTCTCATGATGAATTTTATTATATTGTCTATTTTTATACGATGAGAAACTTTATAAATAAATCGGACGAGTATAAAATTTATCTTGACTACAAAGATATTAACGGTGGAAAACGAATCAAAAATCTAAAAGAAACTTTGGGAAAACAAGCCAAAAAGTGTGATGTTTATATTATCCAATCACAGGAGTCACAGATTTTACAACTTTGTGATATTTTTATAGGAGCAATAGGCTATAAAAATAGAACTGACCTTGATAGAAAAGAGAGTAAAATTAAACTTTTTATTATTGAATACCTTGAAGAGAAATTAGGTTATCCTTTGGTAGCTACTGCACCTTGGATTGAGAAATTTAATATTTTTAGATGGTATTTAGGATAGAGATGATAATTTTAACTTCTGCCACACTAAGAACACTCAATCCAATAAGCATTGAAGAGCTATTTTCTATTTTCAAAAGAGATTTCATAGATAATGAAACCTATCTAAGAAAAGAAGAGCAAAGCTATCTTATCAATGTCAAAAAAGAATGCTGTTGTCCTTGCCCATTTGACAATACTCCAAAGCCTGAAAGATTTTGGCATATCATTACCAAAGATGAATATAATCCAAGAGCTAGAAACAGTCCATGTCCAAACGATAAAGAAAAAAACCGTAAATATGATGAAGCACGAGCCAAACGGATTCATTGGGTAAAAATCATTATTGACAATTGGCAGAGCGATGAAGATATAAAGCACTTCTATCAAAAAAGAGGAAACAAGAAAAACTTAATTATTTGGCATACCAAAAGGGATTTTTTGATTATTATCCGAAGAGAGAGCCACAGTTCTGATAGATTTTTGATTTCATCTTATCTGATATTTCGTAGTGAAATTAGAAGATATGAAAAACAGTTAAAAAAGTATGAAGAAAATGCACCTACAGGCGATGAGTGGTTTTAAAAGTTGGTCGCTCATACGGCAGAGCGAAACGCCACTTGTAGAAGTTAGACTTCTCATCCCTTGTTTTCTTAGCTTGTAAACAATTTGGTATGTCAAGATAATAATATTATGGCATTTTTTTCATAAAAATATGGTTAATTAATAATCAAATAGAATTTTTTTGTGGGGAGAAAATGTGGGGAGAAAATGGGGTCTGAGGAAATTTAGGGAATAAAACTTAAATTTAAATAAATCTATTAGAATATAACTGCTATCACCGCAAATTAATTTTTTCCCTACCCCTATCAAGAAAAATTTCCGTTCTGGGTTTTTAATCCAAATATGATATAATATTCAAAAAAATATGAGGAGTTTGAGATGGGAATTTTAGAAATTAAAAAACTAGATATTGAAGAAAGAATGTTATTGATGGAGCAGATTTGGAATTCTATTTATGATGAAAATAAGCAGATAGATTCACCATCGTGGCATAAAAAAATAATAAATCATCGTTTAGAATTGATTAAATCTGGAAAAATGAGATTTCTTTCTATTGCGGAGGTTAAGAGGGAAGTTTATGCGAATAGATGATATTGTTATAGTCCAAGATGCAAAAGATGATTCAAATGAGGTGGGAATTGGGGATTATTTTTTTGATAATATTATTTCAGAGATAGAATCCTTGAAATTATCTGCGGGTATTCATTTTAAATCTTATGGACTTTATAGACTATTATCAAGACGATTTCCTTATGCAATATATGATGATATTTTAGATAAAATAGTTATTATTATAGCTGTTCTTGATTTGAGAAGAGACCCAAAATTTATTAAAAAACAGATTTCCGTGCGGGGACTAAACTCAGAATTATAAAATAAGGAGGAGATTATGACAAATAAAGAGTTATTAAAAGAGATTATAGAATTAAAAAAAGAGGTTCAAGAATTAAAAGGGATTAAGAAAAAAACTGTTCCACAAATTTCTACTTATAGTTTTAGTAGAATTACTGATACAATTTTAGAAAAGTTAGTTGATATTGAAAAAAATTATGATAGAGCTGTTTTTGACAAATGGTTTAATTTTAAGTATGAGATAAATAGGGATGAGGCAAAATTTTTAAGTGATTTGATAGAAAAAAATGAGCCATTGATTTTTAATTATCATGAGGAGGATTTGAAGGCTAATTTTATTGTACCATTGATTAATAAAGTTAATTTTTTTATGATGAAAGCAAAAATTAGAAATTTTTATCATGAACCATTAATCTATAAATCTAAAAACTTTATCTTTAATGGAAAAGTAGATTTAGTAGTTTCTCGTGGTTTAGAAAAAGCAAAAAAACCCTATTTTTTCATCCAAGAGTTCAAAAAAGGTGAAGAGTTTGGAAATCCACGACCACAACTTTTGGCAGAGATGATTAGTGCAGTTGAGTTAAATAAAATCAAAAGTATCAGAGGAGCTTTTATCATTGGTGAAAGTTGGAGATTTGTAATTTTAGAAAAATTGGGTGTTGATAAATATCAATATTTTGTATCTAAAAGTTTTGATATTACCGATATAGAAAAATTAAAAAAAGTATATAAACATCTACAATTTGTAAAAGATGAAATTATTCAGATGGTTAGAAACTCCAAAAAATAGATTGATTGAGTAACCGTTTAAGCTTACTTTGTTGTTAGTTTTCTAAAAAAAGTTAAGAGTATTTTTTATTGGAAGTGGAGAGAATAAACTCTTCACTTCCATAAATTAGCTAAAATAATTTTAGCGGTGAGGGGTCATAAACCTTAGTGTAAATCTTTGTTTAATTTGACTTCTCGTTGGCTTCTAAAAGCTACAACAGTTCCAGTTTTGCTATCGGCTCTAAAGTGGATTCCGTTTAAGTTTGCAAGTTCTAAACCTTTGTACAATCTATCTTTTTTCTTTGGTAGATTTGGATTTATCTCTTGAAGTTTAACAATTTGAGCGAATGGGATTGTGATTTTTGTCCCCTCCAAAATTGAGACTCCAGCATCTACGATACAACCATCACCTAGTGGAATTCCTGTGACGGAGTTTGCCCCTAAAAGTGTGTTTTCGCCGATGCTTATTGGGTTGCCGTCTGTGCCACTTAAGACACCTAATATACTTGCTCCACCGCCAACATCGCTACCGCTTCCCACGATTGCTGATGAGCTGATTCGCCCCTCGACCATCACTGGACCTAGAGTTCCTGCATTGAAATTGATGTAACTCGCCCCTGGCATTACGGTTGTGCCTCCAGCAATTTGTGCGCCCATTCTCACTTTTGAGCTATCCAAAATTCGTGTGTTGTCTGCTGGGATGACGTGTTGTAGAAATCGTGGAAATTTATCGACTGAACTAATCTCTGGGTATTCGCCATTTAATTTTAGCTCAATCTCATTTTCTCGCAAGAAATCTAACTCAATTGGCACATTTCCGCTCCAAGCTACATTTGGTAACACTCCAAAAGCTCCATTTAAATTAATTCCTCGAAGAGGGGCTTTTGAAAGTGAAAGAGCATAAAGTTTTAGGTAAGTTGCCTCAACACTTTGCAACGCCTCATCTTTGAAGATAAAAACTACTTTGAAATTATCGTAATTTCCTGTGCTTTGGAGGATTGAGCTTAACTCTTTTATCACCTGCACATTTTTGTGAGCCTCACCCACCGCCTCATCGATATATGGAGCAAAAGCTTTTAGAGAGTTTTTGATAAATTTTTTGGACACAGTCGCCACAAATTCACTACCACAAAAATCTACATCTACACCACTTTGAGCCAAAGCCTCCACAAATATCGCCGAACTTCCAAAATTTTCATTCCAATTTACAACCCCATAGGAAGCTTGTAGAATTTTCTCACTATTTAACTGACCTCTATCGATTCTCGCAATTCCAAAACCGATTGGATTTTTATATCCCGATTTTGCCTGAATCTTCGCCACTAATTCCTTAAACTGCTCACCTGTTTTAATTTTCTTAATTCCCATTAAAGACCTTTATATTTTAATTCCTAATTTTATCATAAAAAGATTATGGTATAATAAACTTATGTTAATAAAAAAAGAACTTATACCAAAAATATTTTTAACCATACTGATTTTGCTCATTTCGGTGTTGGTTTTGATTAAAACCATAGATGAAAATGCGGTGGTGCAAAATAATGAGTTGCTGAAAAAGGCGATGAGTGCATTTTTGGTGGCGAAGGGGCTAAATGCGATAGTCTCGGTTGCTCAAGGTACGGAAGTTGGAGTTGGTTTTACGGTGGCGGTTGGTGAAATTTTAGACCCCCTAAATGACCTAATCGAAAAATTTTCGTGGATAATGTTGGCCAGTACCACCTCTTTAGCGATTCAAAAAATCACTATTCTCATCTCATCTTGGTATGTTTTTAAAATTTTCACAATTTTGCTCCTTGGGATTTTGCTCTATTTTATTTGGCGAGATAAACGGGATAAACTTTTTTTTATCACTCTCAAAATTCTATTTATATTTCTGTTTTTACGGTTTGCAATCCCTGCAACCATCTATGCAAATAATTTTATATATGATAATTTTCTCAAAAAAGAGTATAATATTGAAAAAAAGATAGATAGATTGGAAAAAATTACAACTACCTTAGAGAAACAGAGTGTAGATAAAGCGATTGAACAAAAAGAGAGAAGTTTTTTGAATAAAATAACAGATTCTCTAAATGTTAGCAAAATTGTGAAAAGTAAAATGGCAAAATATAAAAAAATCACAAAAGATGCTACAAAAAAAATTATAGATTTGATTATTATTTTTCTATTTCAAACTATGTTTTTCCCACTAATTTTCCTCTTCCTACTCTATAAAAGTATGCTAAGTGTTAAATGGGATTGATAAAAAATGAGATAATTCATTATCTTTCTTCCTCATTGCTAAAAATTCTTGTTGGGGGACTTGAACCCACCCCTAAATTTCTAGCGGTGAGGGGATTTAATAATTATAATTAGTTTTTTTTATAATAATAGGTTCTATCTTTGCCGTAGCTATTGATTGACAAATAGGACATCGATAAAAATAGAGAGGAAAAATATTTTTACATTCACTACAATTATACTCAAATCCTAAATTTATTTTATCATAGGAGGTATTTGTGAGAATTTGTAATATTTCAAGCTCAATAATCGGATTTTTTATCTCATAATTGGAAAAACCCTTGGCATTTGAAATCTGATTGATTATATCACTCTCTAAATTTTGAGTCTCAAAATCTTTATCAATAAGATTCCAAAGAATATCGATAGAATCATTTAAGTCAAAATTTTTTATTCTATGAAACTCTATCTGTTTTCTATTTTTCAAGATATATTCCAAATATAACCTCACGACAAAGGAGTTTTCAGTAGAGATTTTAAAAAGTTTATCAATTTTTTTAGCTTCATTTAAATTTTTATTTTGTAAAATCAATTTAGCCTCAAGGTAACTTTTGCCATTTTTAATATTGCCAGTAAACTCCTCCAATGATTCCATAACTTTTATCGCTTTTTCATATTTATTAGATTTTTCATACAAAATTATCAAAGAGTTTAAAGCCTCCTCATTTCTAGCAAAAAGTCGCAGGGATTCTAAAAAAAAATTTTCACTCTTTTGCAAAAAACCAGCTTTTAAATAGCAATTCCCCAAATTTGACAAAATTTCGTGCCTTAATTTTTTGTTATTTATAAACTCATCTTTATCCAACAAAGCCAGATAGATATTGATAGATTTTGCAAAATCACCACTTTTCATAAAAAAATCTGCCATCTGCAAAAGTATATTTGATGGAATTAGGTCAGTTTTAAAATTTTTTATCTTATCTTCATCTCCAAAGTTTTTTGCAAAATTTTTGATAGATTCCACTTCACGAGAGTTTTTTAGATTGCCCAATTTATAATTTATAAAAGATATAATCAAAATCAATAAAAAAAATGACATAATCCCCAAAAGTGGGTCACGAAAATCATACAAAAAATCCAAAATATCTCCTTTTTTTATTAAGGGGTAATTATAGTATAAATTTGTTATAATGTCTATTATTATTTAAAGGAAATTTTTGAAAAATATAGCGATAGTGGGCGGTGGAATTAGTGGACTGACGACCGCATTTTATATAAAAGAGCAACAACCCGATGTGAAAATTACAATTTTTGAAAAAGAGCAAAAATTGGGTGGCAAGATGAGAAGTATTAAAAAAGATGGATATATCATCGAGGAGGGGAGCAACGGATTTTTGTCAAATAAGCCTGATACTTTGGAGCTTGTCAAATTGGCAAAATGTGAAGATATTCTCAAAAGAAGTAGTGATAATGCACGGATTAGATTTATCTACACAGATGCCCTGCACAATCTACCAGAATCCCCTATCGCATTTTTGAAAACCAAACTTTTAACGATGATGGGAAAATTAAGAGTAGCCAAAGAGTTATTTATAGCTTCCAAAAAAGATGATAGTGATGAAACCTTGCAAAGTTTTGGTTATCGGCGAGTAGGCAAAGAGATGACGGATGTTTTTTTGGATGCGATGGTTGCGGGGATTTATGCTTCAAAGCCCGATGCGATTAGTGTCAAGGCGGCATTTCCAGCAGTTGTAAAACTTGAACAAGAGTATGGTGGACTCTTCAAAGGGATGTTCAAAAAGCGAAAAAAAGAGGCAGGTCCAGGGGGAATTTTGATGAGTTTCGATGGAGGTGTGAGTAGCTTTATCGACCGACTTCAAGAAAATTTAGATATAGAAATCTGTAAAAACTCACCAATCACCGAAGCTAAAAAAGAGGGTGAAAAATATATAATCGACGGCAAAGAGTTCGATGCACTCATCCTCTCGACCCCCTCCTATGAAGCAAGTAAAATTTTGCAAAACATCGACAAAAATATATCTAACAAATTGGATAAAATTGATTATTCCGCTTTAAGTGTGGTGGCTTTGGGATATGATAATTTAGAAAATGAGTTAAAAGGATTTGGATTATTGACCACCACTTCAGCCAAAAAAAATGTCTTGGGGGTTTTGTGGGATAGTTCGATTTTTGATGATAGAGCAACTAAGGGCAAAAAACTTTTGAGAATTATGATAGGAGGTCAGCGAAACCCAAAATTAGCGATGAAAAGCGAAGAGGAGTTGATAAATATAGCGATTGAGGGGGTAAAAGAAACTATGGGAATCGGTCAGAAACCAGATTTTTCAATAGCAATAAGACACAAATATGCAATTCCAAACTACAAAATCGGACACTTAGCAAATGTAAAAGAGATTTTTCAAGTGGTGGAAAAACATAAAGGGTTGTACTTAAACTCAAATGCCTATCAAGGTGTGGGATTAAATGACTGTGTGGCAAACTCAAAAAAATGTGCGATGGAAGTTCTTGCTAATTTATAAAGATAATGAGGGTTAACAACCCCTCACCGATATTTTATTTTTTTAAATTATTGATTATCTCTTCACAAAGTCCTGTTATTTGTGAAATTGTTTTGACATCAAGTTTATCAAGCAAATTTTTAGCAATCTCCAATTTTTCCTGCTTTGCTCCCTGTTCGATTCCCTGTTCAATTCCCTGTTCAATTCCCTGTTCAATTCCTTCTTGAATTCCTTCAGCTTTGCCTTCTTCACGGCTATATTTCAAATCTAGTTCTTTCGTATTTGCGATGCTCATTTCATTTCGGCGATTTTCTACATATCTATCATAGGCCAACTTGTCATCATCTTTGAGTTTCATAAAATCTAAAGTTTTTTTTGCTTCATTTAAACCCTTTGCTTTGAAATTACTTTTGACTTTTTCATTTTTAAGAAAATATATCCACTCATCAAGGCTATCTTTTGCTTTATTATCAAATTTATTGACTTTTATAATATAATATTCAGGATAAATTTCGTGCGGGGATTTTTTGTTAAACTTCTTTTTTTGCCTTGTCGAAAGCTCCAATCTATCTTTTTGATGAATTCCCACAAAATTTGTTGAGCCATAATAGACATAATCCTTGCCGATTCCTAAATCAAAATAAACAATATTTACACTAATTATTTTTTTAATTTTGGCATACTCATCACCCAAATTCAAATGCTCCACCATCGCTTTTGCCGTCCCATAAAGCATTCGCTGAAAATAATCATACCTGCTGTCAAACTGAATTTCGACGATAATTATCTCACCATCGCTAGTTTTTATCTTCAAATCCACCCGATTAAATTTATCTTCTCGATGCTCCTGATTTGCCTCGCTCTCCAAAATCTCCTCAATCTTTAAAAATTTTTTTAAATTCTCATCACTAATTTCATCATTCTCTTTTTTGCAAATCAGCTCCGTCAAAAACCCCTCTAAAATTTCAAAATTCGACTTACTCCGTAGCAACCGCTTCATCGCCCAATCCAAAGATACCAACCTCGTCGTCTCCATCACACCCTCCTAATTTTTCAAAATCTTACCATAAAAATCATAAATTATCTCTGATTAAATCAGCGTGTAAAAAAAGTTTTATCAAAAGCCCTAGAATAATGTATTCTTTTTCTTGGAAATAGGAATTTAATAACATTTAATTTTAAAGGTTATCATTGTTTGAGCTTGAGTTTTGAGAGGGTAATTTACAGAATTTTAAGATTCGGCTTTTGCCGAACCTGCTATTTTGCACCTATTTTTTTTCTTTTATTTTTTTGTTGAATATTGGTGGCTTTTTTATCTTTG
>JAOZPA010000096.1:4253-9100 GCA_029932985.1 Campylobacterales bacterium | reverse complement strand
CAGTTTCCTCTGTTCCAGTTTCCTCTGTTCCAGTTTCCTTTTCAGTTCCTGCTACTTCATTTTCTAATGCCATAATATCTCCTCATTTTTTGAATTATAAGTTTTTTGAATTTAACTTATTACAAATAATATAACAAATTAAATCTTTACATTAAATAAAAAGATTTATTAGAGTTTTGATTTTAAAATCTCATTATCTAAAAAGTTACTTATTATATGCCAAAATAGTATAAAAATTTAAGATTTTTTTCAACTTAATATGGTGTTCCATAGAAATACTAAATCACTTTATTATGATTCCCAAATAAATGTCATCGTCACCGTTTGATTATGCAATCCACAAAAACCAGATTGCAAAGGGGAGATTTGACCATAGGAGTAGTAGCCAATTTGAGATACATTCTCATTTTTAGAAAACTCATCTCTTACTGCCTCAATCTCCTCTGCTATTTTTTCCTCCAAAATCATTTTTCGCCCCATACTACTAATCAAAAGATTAACTGCATTTTGATTCTCATAATTCTCTTTTGAAATCTGATTACTTGCCACAACTGCACCATTTATGAGATTTTTAGAGTTAGATTTTAGAAAAGTCACATCATAGCCATTTGGTATATCTCCTGCAAAAGTGATAGATTTCTGACTCTCATTCACCGATAAAACCGTTCGCACCACGGATTCAGGTCGATTTTGCTCCTTTAACAATAATGGAAAAAAGAGTGCCGACTTTGGAAGCTCATCCGCTTGGTCACCTAAATATTTTTTATAAACATCTAAAGCAGGTTTATCATCAAGTTCATACAAAATATTATCATCTGAAAATGTCACACTCCGCTCCATTCCAAATTTATTCCAGCCCCCTTTTGCCCCATAACCTATATGTATATTTTCCCCATAAAATCCAACCGCCGTCACATAATTGGAACAAATTTTACCATCTACCACTATCCAACTCTCTATAAAATTATCATCATCCCCAGCCAAACCACCAGTCACACTCACGCTATTTTCAAAAACATCATTAAATCCACTCACCAACTTAGAACCATTTATATTTAATCCATCAGACAAAACAAAAACTCCTTCTAAGTCATAATCAAGCAATGAATTAGCAATTTTGCTACCAATTGTAAAAGATTCCTGCTTATTTTCAATCTCAACTACATTTAATTTAATTTTAGTTTTCTCAAACTTCATCACAACAACCGATAAAGAATGCTCATATAATTTTTTTTCATAAATCTCACCAGCCGTTGAGCAACCGATAATTATCGAATTTGAAAATTTAGAGATAATCTCATCAAAACCCTTTTGCAACTTCACTAAATAAGATGACCCAAAAATTATCACCAAACTATCCTCTCCATCTAGCGAAGAATCCACCTTTTTATCCCACTTCTCATTATAATATAGATAAGTTTCTTTTATCATTCTCACACCTATTTATAAATTAAATTCTCTATCCAGCACAAGAACTCCATCACTATCTGCATAAATATAATCATCTTGCCTAAATTTCACCCCATCAAAAGATAACTCTCCACCACTCTTCCCATCCGCTTTTTTATCACTTCGCCTCGGACAAGTCCCCATCGCCCACAACCCTACATCAATATTTTTTGTAATCTCTACATCTCGCACATATCCATTTACCACAATCCCAGTCCAGCCATTTTTCAAAGCAATCGCCATCAGTTTATCACCCACAACCGCCACATAAACAGAGTTCACATCCACAACCGCCACATCACCATCACCCTGTTTTTTCAAAAGTGCAATTAACGGAGTATTATCCTCATCAAGCTCAACCGTTCGTATTTTTCCACTAATTTTTACCTTGCCACCATAAGATTTCAATCCATAGTTTAAAACCTGAACCTCTTCACCCAATTCATCACACATATCTGCTGTACTAAAATCCATATTCTTATCCTTTATTTTGTGCAAGAGTACCCAATGAAACTTATAAAGTCGGTTTTATCCACTAAATTTTTATTTTTTTAATTCTATTTTAGGTTTTCGTGCCTTTTTTTATGAAAAGATAGAATAACAAAAATTTACTTAAAAAACAGATTCCGATGAGGGGCTTTAAGACCTTTTTGCTATAATTGTAAAAATCAAAATAGGAGTTTGAGATGAAAGGTTTATTTGCAATTTTTACAGTTTTATTTTTGGTAGGTTGCGGTGATGGTGATTTAAAGAGTGCAAAAAAAGTGGTCTTAGAAAAACAACAGATAACTTTTGAGCAGGGGTTGGAGTCTATTTTGCAAAAAGTTGATTCAAAGCTAGTCAGTAAATCTAAAATTAAGATTGCTGTTTTGAATTTTGCAAATGAGGATAATAAACTCACGACCTTGGGGGTGGAAATCTCTAAGAAATTAAATCATAAATTTTTGAAGATGAAAAAGTTTGATATTATGAAGAGAAAAAATTTTATCTCAATCTTGAATTTCAACAATATCTCTGCTCATGGTAATCTGACTAAAAAGATGTTGGAGGAGATTGCTTGGATGATAGATGTAGATGTAATTCTCACGGGAGTTACGAAAAATTTGGATAAAAATAATCTGGAGATAAATAGCAAACTTTTTCTGGCAAAAAATGCAAAGATGATAGATAGTTATTCGGTGAGAATAAAAAAAGATAACCAACTAACCGCTTTTAATAATAAAATTTTAAATTTAAATCCTAGAGAAGAGTATAGAGTTTTGACAGATAATGCAAATAAAAATCATATAGCCCTCTCACCTAGAGAAAAAATTCAAAAAAATATTGTAATTTTGCGACAAAGCAAACTTCCAAAAGTTAGAAAAATAAGATATTAGATGCCTTTAAAAAATTTAAACCCTGAGCAGTTAGAAGCAGCGACCACTAAATTTGGAAATAATCTGATTATTGCATCGGCTGGGACGGGTAAAACCTCTACGATTGTGGCACGGATTGCAAATCTTTTAAATTCAGGAATCAAGCCAGAGCAAATTTTGCTTTTGACCTTTACAAACAAAGCCTCTCTTGAGATGATTGAGCGAGTTTCGAGATATTATGACAAATCTATCACAAGCCAAATTATGGCAGGAACTTTCCATTCCGTGAGCTACAAACTCCTTAAATCCCACAAAAAAATAGTTCTCAAACACCCTAAAGAGTTGAAAGTTTTGCTAAATTCGATTTTGGAGAAGCGGGATTTTTCGCTCCATTCCAGCGGTGGGGGGACTCCATATCAGGCGGCTTATCTTTATGACACCTATTCGCTTTATCTAAATCGCTATCCTGCGGAGAGTTTTGCTGAGTGGCTTAGTGCCAAAATGCCCGAGCAAGAGGATTTTGTAGATATTTATGAGGATGTTTTGATGGAATTTGAGGAGCAGAAGCGACTTTTTAACTACATAGATTTCAATGATTTACTGGTGGAGATGAAGGATTTGTTAAGCATAAAATCGTTTAATTTCAGGGAAATTTTGGTAGATGAATATCAAGATACAAACCCTTTGCAAAATGCCCTCATCGATAGTTTTAAATCCCCATCGCTTTTTTGTGTGGGTGATTACGACCAGAGTATCTACGGTTTTAACGGCTCAGATATAAATATTATCGGCTCATTTACTACCATTTATAAAAATAGCAAAGTTTTTTCTCTAAACAAAAATTATCGTTCAAGCAGGGATATTTTGGCTTTGGCAAACCGTGTGATTGAGATAAATGATAGAATTTACCCAAAAAGTTTGGTGGTGACCAGAGATGGGAATTTTCCAAAACCTAGACTTCTGATTTATAATGAGTTGGATGCTCAGTATTTGGCAATCGCCAAAAGCATTCAAAAGAGTAAAACCCAAATTGCCCAAATTGCAGTGATTTTTAGAAATAACTCCTCCGCTGATGGAATTGAGGCGAATTTAAGAAAATTAGAGATTGGATGTAAGCGAAAAAGTGGAATGAGTTTTTTTGATTCAAAAGAGATAAAAGCTTTGCTGGATATTGTGACGATTATGCACAACCACAAAGATATGATGGCATTTATCCATATTTTGGAGTTCGCTCGTGGAGTTGGTGGAGTTTTTGCCAAAGATATTTTTGATGTTCTGTTTCGACTGGGTGATGGCGATATTGTCAAAGGTTTTCTTAAACCACTTGATATAAAAAATCCTTTCAAAAAAAAGACAAATTTTCAACTGGGGCTTTTTGATGAGTGTTTGGAGTTTGGAAGTGTGGCAAGATTTAGACATCTTGATTTTGAAGAAAACTTTTTTTCTAATCCACTTCTGAAACACCCCAAAATGAATGAAGAGTTGGCAAAATTTCTCTACTCTATCTATATTTTACTTAAAAATTCTCACCGAGTTTCAAAACCCTCAACCACACTATTTAATGTCATAAATTCACCACTTTTCATACATATTACAAATGTTTTAGCCAGAGAGAGAGCAAAACTGAAAGATGGTACAATTGATAAAAAAGAGGAAAAAACCAAACGGGAAAGCATTCAGCGAAAAGCTTTGATTTTGCACAAACTCTCCACAGGTTATAAGGATATAAACCGATTTTTAAATGCTATGCTTTTGGGCAGTAATGAACTTAGCGAGGGTGAGGGGGTGAATCTGTTGAGCATTCATGCCAGTAAAGGTTTGGAGTTTGAGGAGGTTTATATAATTGATTTAATGGATGGACGATTTCCAAATCGAAAACTGATGGCAAAAGGCGGAAGCTTAGAGGAGGAGCGACGACTTTTTTATGTTGCAACCACAAGAGCAAAAGATATTCTCTACCTCTCATTCGCAAAATATGACCAAATCAAAAAAATAGATTATCTCCCCTCACCGTTTTTAAAAGAGGCAAAAATGATTTGATAT
>JAOZPA010000096.1:0-4153 GCA_029932985.1 Campylobacterales bacterium | reverse complement strand
AAATTATATCATAAAAAGAGGCAAGTGTAACTAAAATAAAAGGTTTTTTATGATTATCTCATTTGCCCCCAAAAAAAATTTTTTTTTATAAATTTTTTGGGTAAAATCAATCACTAAAATAAAAAGGAAATATATGAGTTTAATTGAAAATTATAAGAATCATACAGCAGATAGAGCGGATTTAGGTGTACCACCATTGGCATTGACAGCGGAACAAACGGCAGAGTTAGTTGAGTTGTTAAAGGCTAGTCCGATTGTTGAGAGCGATTATGCTATGGATATGTTCCAAAATAAAATTCCTGCGGGTGTTGATGATGCGGCTTATGTAAAAGCGGCTTTTTTAAATGATATTGTGCAAGGAAATACAACTTGTGAAGCGATTAAGGCGGTTAAGGCTTGTGAAATTTTGGGGACTATGCTAGGTGGATTTAATGTAACTCCATTGGTTGAGGCTTTGAAAATCGAGGGTGAAGTAAGCGACACGGCGGCTACCCAATTAAAAAATACAATTTTGGTTTACGATAGTTTTAATGATGTAAAAACTTTGATGGACGGCGGAAATGCAAATGCTAAATCTGTTGTTGAGTCGTGGGCAAATGGTGAATGGTTCACAAACAAACCTGCACTAGAAAAAGAGATTACAGTAACTGTTTATAAAATCCCAGGTGAAACTAATACAGATGATTTGTCTCCTGCAAGTGAAGCATTTACACGAGCCGACATCCCATTACATGCTAATTCATTTTTGGTAAATCGAATGGAAAATCCGCTAGATACCATGAAAGAGTTAAAAGCAAAAGGTCATCCTTTGGCTTATGTTGGTGATGTTGTGGGAACTGGAAGTAGTCGAAAATCTGGAATCAATTCAGTTCAATGGCACATGGGAAGAGATATTGCTGGAATTCCGGGGAAAAAAACGGGTGGAGTTGTACTGGGTGATTTAATTGCTCCAATTTTCTTCAACACCGCAGAAGATAGTGGATGTTTGCCAATCGAAACATCAGCAGCTAGTTTTGAGACGGGTGATGTGATTACTATCAAAACCTATGAGGGTGTGATTGAAAAAGATGGAAAAGTTGCGAGTGAATTTAAATTAAATCCAAACACTATTACTGACGAGATGAGAGCAGGTGGACGAATTCCACTAATCATCGGAAAAGGCTTGACTGCAAAAGCACGAGAAGCTTTAGGTATGGATGCAGGAGATATTTTCTTAGTTCCTGACCAACCAGCAGACGATGGCAAAGGTTACACACTAGCTCAAAAAATGATAGGTAAAGCTTCTGGAATGACAGGTGTAAGACCAGGTGGTTATTGTGAGCCAGTATGTACAACTGTTGGTAGCCAAGACACGACAGGACCTATGACCAGAGATGAAATCAAAGAGTTGGCGGCTTTGAGTTTTGGGGCAGATATGGTTCTTCAAACTTTTTGCCACACAGCAGCTTACCCAAAACCAGCAGATATTATATTGCAACACACACTTCCTGATTTTTGGACAAGCAGAAAAGGTTTCATCCTTCGACCGGGGGATGGTGTAATCCACAGTTGGTTAAATAGACTTTGTTTGCCAGATACAGTAGGAACAGGTGCAGATTCACACACAAGATTTCCAATCGGTATAAGTTTCCCCGCAGGTTCTGGACTTGTAGCTTTCGCAGGAGTTACGGGAATGATGCCTCTAACAATGCCAGAATCAGTTTTGGTAAGATTCAAAGGTAAAATTCAATCAGGAATCACTCTAAGAGATATGGTAAATGCTATCCCTCACCAAGCGATAAAAGATGGTCTTTTGACAGTTCCAAAAAAAGGCAAGAAAAACATTTTCGCAGGTCGTGTGCTAGAGATTGAGGGTCTTGAAGATTTGAAATGTGAACAAGCATTTGAACTTAGTGATGCTTCGGCAGAAAGAAGTGCGGCGGCGTGTACTGTTAAACTAAACAAAGAGCCAATCATTGAATATTTAGAGTCAAATATCGTTTTAATCGAAGAGTTAATTTCTCAAGGTTATGAAGATTCAGCAACTCTTCAGAGAAGAGCAGATAAAATGAAAGCTTGGATAGCAAACCCTGAACTGCTAGAAGCGGATAAAGATGCAGAATATGCAGCAGTTATCGAGATTGATATGGATAAAATCACAGAACCAATTTTGGCTTGTCCAAATGATCCAGATGATGTAAAAACACTAACGGAAATTCATGCAGAGGGTCTAAGAACTGAAATTGATGAAGTTTTCGTAGGAAGCTGTATGACAAATATCGGATTGTTCAGAGCTTTAGGTGAAGTGCTAAAAGGCGAAGGAAAAGTACCAACAACTCTATGGGTTTGCCCTCCAACAAAAATGGATGAAAAAACTCTACAAGAGGAAGGTTATTATTCAATTTTTGGAATGGCAGGAGCAAGAACAGAAATTCCTGGATGTAGCCTTTGTATGGGTAACCAAGCAAGTGTAGCTCAAAATGCTTTCGTTTTCAGCACAAGTACCCGAAACTTCGACAACCGATTAGGAAAAGGAAGCCAAGTATATCTAGGAAGTGCAGAACTAGCAGCAGTAGTAGCCCTAAAAGGAAAACTACCAACAGCCGAAGAATATATGGCAATAGTTCCAAACAAAATCAAACCAGAAATGACAGACGAAGTTTATAAATACCTAAACTTCCATCAAGTCAGCAAAGACGAATTAGAGGCGATGATTAAGTAATTTAATCAATATGTGGTAGAATATATTAATTTTTAATTCTACCATATTCATAGAAAGGAAAACAAAGATGAAGAATAAATTCAGAGTTAAAACTATTTTATTTTTTATATTAATAGTGACAAATATTTATGCGGCAGAAAAAATTATTACTGTCTCAGGTAAAACATCAGGATGGATGGGAAGTGGTGTTTGTTTTAATCAAGGGGATAAACTTACAATTGCAGTTAGTGGATCTATTTTACATAGTAGCTGGGATGGTAAATATCATGGTGCAGATGGAAATCCAAGTTCTTTTTGTGGTAATCGTTGCAAACCATATTCAAATAGATGTAATGTAGCTGCATTAGTTGCAAAAATTGGGTCAAGTATTCGTTGTGTTGGTACAGCTATTTCTGGAACAATACAAGATTCAGGTGAATTAAAATTTGCAATAAATGATACACCTGTAAGTGATAATGAAGGTTCATTTCAAGTAATTATTCGTGGTGGACATTTATGTGGTGGTAGTTCAGGAAATTCTTGGTAAAGAAATTAAATAAAAGAGGAAAATATCTATTTGTATTTTCTTCTTTACTTTTATATATTTATATTTATTGTTTAGAAAGTACTAAATATTCCTCTAATTTAAAAGTATTAGATTTAGCACATAGAGGTTATGCTTTAAAAAATGAAGAATCTACAATTAAAGCATTTAAATATGCTATAAATCAAAATACTGATGGTCTTGAATTTGATATAAGACAAACTAAAGATAATATTATAATTGTTACTCACAACCATAAAATAAATATATTTAATAAAAAAGTTGAGGAATTAGATTATAATAAAATTAAAAAACATACTAATATTCCAACTTTTAAAGAAGTTGTTCAACTTGCAAAAAAACATGATAAAATGATTTGGGTTGAAATCAAAGATAGTGTTTTATATAATAAAATTATTGATAATATGTTAATTATATTAACAGAAGAAAATTATATAAATAATGTTATAGTACAAAGTTTTAAATTAAGTGATCTTAAATACATATATCAAAAAAATAAAAATATTAAACTTTTTAAATTAGAAATATTTGGATATTCTTATGATTCTATTCCTCGATATATTGACTATATAGGATTACCTATTATTGCAGGAGTTATAAATTGTAATATTATTAAAAAAATACATAAATTAGGATATAAAGTAATATTTTGGAGAGAAAATTCCCTTTTTGAAAATAAATATTTTATTAATTTTTTAATAAAGAAACAAGCTGACGGTTTTATGCTTGATAAACCATTAAAGTTTTTTGTCAATAAAGAAGAACAAGGGGTCTGAAGAACAAGGTAAGAAAGAATACGGGGTCAGGTTGATTTTTGCAACTTTTCTTAATTATGGCTTTGTTGTGGAAAAATAATTGGCATCCTTCATTTCTAGCTATACACTTTCTATTTAAATTTGAGGTATTTA
>JAOZPA010000095.1 GCA_029932985.1 Campylobacterales bacterium | reverse complement strand
TTATCCAGATATAAAATTAAGTGTGCAGAAAGATTCATTATCCACGATATTGGATGTAATAGATGGAAAAGCTGATGCGATTATAGGTGATTTTGGTGTGACTGAGTTTTTGCTGAAGAAATATGCTTTGTCATTTAAGTATTCTATACCCAGTAATTATACAAAAAAGATTGCTCAATTAAATATTGGGACATCACAAAAAGAGCCAATTCTCAGAGATATTTTGCAAAAAGCTATGAATCAAGTTAGTGGTGATGAGATTTTGTATTTGAGAAATAAATGGTTTGGAGATACAAGAAAGGCAACGGAGCAAATTAAACTTTCTCCAATGGAGAAGGAGTATTTAGAAAAGAAAAAAATTATAAAGATGTGTGTGGACCCAAATTGTATGCCATTTGAAAAGATAGAAAATGGAAAACATATAGGAATAAGTGCGGATTATCTACAAATATTTACTAAAAGACTTGGTATCTCTACTGATTTGGTAATTACAAAAACTTGGGTTGAATCTTTGGAGAAGATAAAAAATAGAGAGTGTGATATGTTGTCTTTAGCTTCTAATCGACCCAAAAGAAGAAAATATATGGATTTTACAACACCATATATAATATCTCCGATTGTTGTTGCTACGAGAATGGGTGTGCCTTTTATCAATGATTTAGGGCAAATTATTGATAAAAAACTGGGAGTTACAAAAGGATATTCTTTGCATGGAAAACTAAAAGAGGAGTATCCAACTATTAATTTGGTAGAGACAGATTCGGTACAAGATAGTTTAAATAGGGTTGAAAATGGTGAAATTTTTGGTTGCTTAGATGATTCTATTGTTTTAAATACTGAGATACAAAAAAATTTCATTGGTACTATCTCTATTTCAGGTAGATTTCATCATAAGCATAAGCTAAGTGTTGCTACGAGAAATGATGAACCTTTATTGAATCAAATTTTTGAAAAAGCGGTATTATCTGTAAATAGTGCAACAAAGCAAAAAATCTTAAATAATTGGATTACGAAGCAAAAAGGGTTTGATTATAGTTGGATTTTGCAAATTTCCATTTTTGTATTTATCATAGTCATTGGTATTTTTTATCGACAAAGAATCCTTGGGAAACAAAATAAAAAATTAGAGATTAAGGTAGATGAAAAAACGAAAGATTTATATGAGTTAAACCAAACCCTTGAGCATAAAGTTAAAGAAAAGACAAAGGAGTTGCAGGGGAATTTAAATGTATTTAAAGCTCTACTTGACTCAGCCCTTGAAGCGATACTTATATTTGATAATAAAAATAATTGCATTGAGGTAAATGATAAGGGACTTGAAATTTATAATGTAAAAAATAAATCGGAGATGATAGGGGTAAATATAAAAGATTTTATGAATTTAGAGTCATTAAAAATAGTTCAAAAGAAAATTTTAGAAAACGATAAAAAACCCTATGAGATTATATTTTTTAGGAAAACTGGTGAAAAATTTCCAGCTCTTGTGCGAGGAAAAACTACTATATTGAATGGTCAAAGAGTTCGAGTTTCTGCAGTTTTGGATATGACAGACATTAAAAATAAGGAGAAAGCTCTAAAACTTGCTAAGCAAAAAGCGGAAGAGAACACAAAAGCAAAAAGTGAATTTTTGGCAAATATGAGTCACGAAATTAGAACTCCGATGAATGGAATAATTGGTATGACCCATTTAGCTTTGAGCACAACTTTGGATGATAAGCAAAGAAATTATATCCAAAAGATAGATGATAGTGCAAAAAATTTATTGGGAATTATAAATGATATTTTAGATTTTTCAAAAATCGAGGCGGGAAAACTAACTATTGAAAAGATAGATTTTAATCTATTTGAAACGACATCTAATATTATAAATTTTATGAAGTTTAATGCTAATAAAAAAAATATTCTACTAATGATAGATTATGATAAAAATTTAAGGAGAAATTTTTATGGTGATAGTTTGAGAATATCACAAATTCTGATAAATCTAATAGAAAATGCAATTAAATTTACAAAAGATGGTGAAGTGATTTTATACATAAGTCAAACTTATAAAGATATTATTAGATTTGAAGTGAAAGATAGTGGAATAGGATTATCTCAAAAGCAGATTGATAAATTATTTCAATCATTTCTTCAAGCTGATGGAAGCATTACTCGAAAATATGGGGGTACGGGATTGGGACTTTTTATCTCTAAAAAATTGGTAAATTTAATGAATGGCAAAATTTGGATTGAGAGTGAATTGGGAAAAGGGAGCAGTTTTATATTTGAAATTAGAATGACACCAATCGACAAAGAGATTGAGCAACCAAAGAGTATCAAGATAAATTTTGCTCCAATGAAAAATAGAAATATTTTACTCACAGAAGATAACAAAATAAATCAAGATATTATTTTAGGAATATTGGAAAATAGTGGAATAATTGTCAAAATTGCCGATAATGGAGAGGAAGCGATAGAGATATTTAAAAGGGATAAAGAGAGATATGATTTGATTTTGATGGATATTCAGATGCCGATAATGGATGGATATGAAGCAACAAAAATTATAAGAGAGATAGATAAAGATATTCCTATAATTGCTTTAAGTGCAAATGCGATGAAAGAGGATATTGAGAAAAGTAAAAAATTTGGGATGAATGAGTATTTAACGAAACCTATTGATGTAGAAAAATTTTATCAAATAATAGACAAGTATATTTCACATCTGTATAAAATAGATAAAAAAAATGATAATTTAAAAGATGAGATTCCAAACTTTTTAACAATAGATACAAAAACTGGATTAAAATATTTGGGGGGAAATAAAAAGTTGTATTTAAAAATCTTAAATGATTTTTTGATAAAATATAAAAACTTTTCAATTGATAATCTTTCTCAAAAAGAGTTTAAATTAGAAATCCATACAATTAAAGGGTTATCGGTAAGTATTGGTGCTTTATCTTTGCATAAAATTGCAAAAGAGTTAGATGAAACTGATAATAGAAAATTGTTAAAAGAGTTTTATCGTCAATTAGTGCTAGTGATAGATGAGTTAAAAATGGTAATAAAAGGTAAAAAAAATACAATTGATAAAAAACCTATATCTCAAAATCTACGAAATAAACTTTTTAGGGAGCTTAAAATATCAATAAAATCAAAAAGAGCAAAAACTATCAAAGAAAATATTAATAAATTAGAAAAATATAATTTCTTAACTGAAGACAAGGAGTTATTTGATAAAATAGATTTTCTAATAAAAAAATATGATTTCAAAAGTGCAATGAAGTTAATTGATGGATGATTATTTTAATAAAATTTATATATTTATAAAGGTGGTAGATTGATGCAAGAGGATAAAAAAACTATTTTGGTGGTTGATGACACCGTGATAAATATTGATATAATGGTTGAGCTTTTAGGGGATATATATGATTTATTGGTGACGACAAATGGAGAAGAGGCGATTGAGATTGCTTTAGAGGAAAAGATTGACTTGATTTTGCTTGATATTATGATGCCTGAGATGGATGGATATGAGGTTTGTCAAATTTTGAAATCCAATAATTCTACAAAAAATATCCCTATTGTTTTCATAACGGCAAAGGTGGATGATGATAGTATCGAAAAAGCATTTGTCGTGGGTGGGGTGGATTATATCACTAAGCCATTTAGACCAAAAGAGATATTGATGCGAATTTCTACCCATTTAGATTTAGCTCAGCGAGATAAGATGTTACAAAATCTGGCTTTTGAACGGTCAAAATTGGCTTCGGTCGGGGAGATGGTGGATTCTATTGCTCATCAATGGATTCAGCCTTTAAATATAATTAGTACACAAACGACAATGCTTCAGATGGAAAATCTTCAAGATAAAATAACAAATGATTATATAGAAAAATATGTGGTTCGGCAGGAAAATCAAGTTACACATCTATTAGAGACCCTCAACGAATTTAGGAATTTTTTTAGACCAAACAATAATTTTGAGATAATCTCATATAAAAAACTGGTCGAGGGAGTTGTATTTTTGTTAAATGATAACCTTATGAAATATTTGGTAGAGGTTGAAAATTTGACAGATAGCGAGATACAGGTAAAAGTTATTCCAAATCAATTTAAACATATTATTATAAATCTTATAAATAATGCGATAGATGTATTTCAGGAAAAAAAGCAAAAAAAGCGAAAATTAGTATTTAGTTCTAGTGTGGAAAATGATGAGATAATTTTGCATATTCAAGACAATGCAGGTGGAATTCCATCGCAGATAATAGATAATATTTTTGAAGCTAACTTTACTACAAAGGCTAAATCAAATGGCACGGGTATGGGATTGTATATGTCTTTAATGATTGTTGAGAAAATCGGCGGTGAGATTACAGTAGAAAATAGAGGAGATGGGGCAAGATTTAATATAAAACTACCTATCCATACAGAACATTCCAAATAGATTTTATCTTCTTTTTAAGGATTCAATATGAACCAAACTAACCTATTTTTTAAAATATTTTTTTTCATAAATATTCTATTAGTCTCAAATCTACTAAGCTATGATTTTAATTTGACTCAAGAGGAGAGGGATTATGTAAAAAATAATACTGTAAAAATAGGAGTTGAGCAATGGGCCCCTTTTTTATTTTCAAATAATGGCTCTGATATAGATGGAATTTGTGGAGATTTTACCAAACTTATCATAAAAAGAACAGGACTTAAAACGACTATTGTGATTGATGAATGGGTAGAATTATTAAAAGGTATTGAAAATAAAACTATAGATTTTCTTCCAGATGTCTTTCGTACACCAAAGCGAGAAAAATATGGACTTTTTAGTGATGGTTTTTTTAAAATTAAAGATGCTATCCATTTAAAAGATACAAATACGGATATACACTCTTTAAAAGATTTAGAGGGTAAAATATTGGCGATGCAAAAAGGCAATGGAAATGTTGATAAAATTCAAAATAAATTTCCAAAAATAAAGATAATATTTACTGCAGATTTAGATGATTCCATAAATCGTGTACTAAATGGAGAGGTAGATGCATTTTATGCAGGGCAAATTGCAGTAGAAACTAAAGTTAATAATGAGCTTATCAAAGGGCTAAAATCAATATCCATCAAAGCTTTTAATGCACCTGCCATACATTTTTTTTCAAGCTTGGATAAACCACTATTAGCTAGTATTCTTCAAAAAGGATTACAAAGTATTACATATCAAGAGAGAAATAATATTTTTAATAAATGGCTTGATAAAGCAAATAAAATAAAAGATAAAGATTTATTAAATCTAACCTCGGAGCAGAAGGAGTATTTAAAAAATAAAAAAGTCATAACTGTACATAATGAATCT
This sequence comes from Campylobacterales bacterium, assembly GCA_029932985.1. Classification (GTDB taxonomy): domain Bacteria; phylum Campylobacterota; class Campylobacteria; order Campylobacterales; family JAOZPA01; genus JAOZPA01. The sequence continues at coordinate 3,808 of JAOZPA010000095.1, read as the reverse complement.
GATTGGCCTCCATATAATTATAATATAAATAATCAGCCTAGAGGTTTTTCTATCGACTATATGAATCTATTATCTGAAAAATTGGGGATTAAAGTTAAATATATTAGTGGTCATAGCTGGTCTGAATTTATAGAGATGATAAAAGATGAAAAACTTGATGTTATGCTAAATATCAAAAATACCAAAAATAGAGCTGAGTTTATCAATTTTACAACCGATTATGTTCAATCACTTAAATATATATACACCAACAATCCCAATATTAAAACCATAGCGGATTTAAATGGTAAAACAGTATCAGTAGAAAAAAATTTTTTTACACATAAGTATTTAGCACAAAATTATCCAAATATAAAGTTAAATATACAAAAAAATTCGCTATCCACTATTTTATCCGTCTTAGCTGGAAAAGCAGATGCAATTATTGCTGATTCGAGAGTAATTACATTTTTACTTCAAAAATATGGCTTATCATTTAAATATGATCAAGTTATTATGTATAATGAAATAATAACTAAATTGAATATTGGCACATCATTAAAACAATCAATACTTAGAGATATTTTACAAAAAGCTATGGATAAAGTAACAAGTAAAGAAGTTTTATACCTAAGAGAAAAATGGTTTAGGGGGATGAAAATATCAGATAAAATCAAACTTTCTCAAGCAGAAGAACAATATTTAGAAAATAAACAAGTTTTAAAAATGTGTGCAGACCCAAGCTGGATGCCATTTGAAAAAATAGAAAATGGTACACTTATAGGATTAAGTGCAGATTATATGAAAATCATTAGCAAGAAAATAAATACACCTATTGCATTAATGCCAACAAAAACGTGGGTTGAATCTTTAGAAAAAGCCAAAAATCGAGAGTGTGATATACTAACTTTGGTTTCAATGACTAAAAAAAGAAAAAAATATATGGATTTTACAAAACCATACAGAGCTTATCCAACTGTTATTGCCACAAGAAGCGGTACTCCTTTTATCAATAACTTAGAAAACATTCTTGATAAAAAGCTAGGAGTTACAAAAGGTTACTCTTTATATGGAAGATTAAAAAAGCAGTATCCAAATATAAATTTAGTAATAGTTGATTCCATAAAAGATGGTTTAGAAAAAGTGAAAGATGGGAAAATTTTTGGTTACTTAGATAACTCAATTGTATTAAACTATGAGATACAAAAATACTATATTGGTATTTTAAATATTACAGGTAATTTTAAATCTAAGACAATTAAATTAGCAATTGCTACACGAAATGATGAACCATTATTAAATCAAATTATTCAAAAAGCCATAGACTCTATAGATACGGCAACGGAGGAAAGAATATCGAATCTTTGGATAATAAATAAATATGATAATGGAGATAAATTAAATTATACATTGCTATTGGAAATTTTAATTATTGTACTGATAATTATCATAGCTGTTATTTATAGGCAATGGTTATTAAGAAAACAAAATCAAAAACTTCTAAAGATTGTTGAGAAAAAGACAAAAGACCTAAAAGAGATAAATGAAAATTTAGAAAACAAAATAGAGATTAGGACAAAAGATTTAGAGATTCAAAAAGAGAGAGCCCAAAAAGCAACACAATCAAAGAGTGATTTTTTGGCAAATATGAGTCATGAGATACGAACCCCCATAAATGGAATTGTGGGTATGACACATTTAATTCAGCAAACTAATCTTAATAATAAGCAAAAGCATTATGTAGAAACAATTGAAATATCATCTAGTAATCTCTTAAATATTATCAATGACATTTTGGATTTTAGTAAAATTGAGGCGGGAAAATTAAATATTGAAAAAATAAACTTCAATATAAAAGAGTTGATTGATAATATCTCAAATATAGTTAACTTTAGAGCTAAGGAAAAAAATATCAATTTCTCAATATCGTGTAATAACAATGTAGGAATTTATCTTTTTGGAGACCCGTGGAGAATATCGCAAATTTTGATGAATCTTGTAAATAATGCTATTAAATTTACAGATATAGGTTTTGTAAAAGTTTCAATATCAAGCCAAAATGATATATTTAAATTTGATATTATAGATTCAGGAATTGGAATAACGGAGGAGCAACAAAAAAATCTTTTTCAATCGTTTAACCAAGCCGATGCAAGTACCACACGAAAATATGGCGGTACGGGTTTGGGGCTTTTAATCTCAAAACAATTAGTTGAATTAATGGGAGGCAAGATTTGGGTAGTTAGCGAGGAACACAAAGGCACGACATTTAGCTTCGAGCTAAAATTAGAGAAATCAAAACAAGATATAGATGATACTTTTAGCCCTAAATACACCATAGAAGAGATAAAAACTTTACAAATCTCAAAAATTCTTTTGGTCGAGGATAATATCATAAATCAAGAGATTGTAATAGGTCTTTTGGAGGAGAGCCAAATCAAAATCTGCACAGCAATAAATGGACTAGAAGCGATTGAACTATATCATAAAAATGATTATGACCTAATTTTGATGGACCTCCAGATGCCAATAATGGATGGATTTAAAGCCACGAAAATAATCCGAGAGATAGATAAAAATATACCAATCATAGCTTTAACTGCAAATGCAATGAAAGAGGGAGTCTTGCAAACTAAAGAGATAGGTATGGACGGTCACCTGAATAAACCAATTATTATAGATAAATTTTATGCAATACTAATGAAATATCTATCAAAAAAATCTGATAAAAGTAAAACCCCACCCATCCCAAAAGATGTAAATTTTCCTATACTCTCAATATTTACAAAAATCAATACAAATCTTGGATTGTCCCTGATGAATAAAAATCAAAAACTTTATCTTAAAATATTGAATAATTTCTATACCGAATACAAAGATATGAAGTTGGAAAAATTGTGTGTCGAAGAGTTTCAGCGAATAACCCATACTTTAAAAGGTCTTAGTGCAAACATTGGTGCGACCGATTTATCCCAAATTGCCACAGAGTTAGATAAATCACAAAATAAAGATTTATTGCCTAAATTCTATAAAGAGTTTAATGCCGTTCTGGGTGAGTTGAAAGATTTTCAATTAATTTATCAACAAAAAAATAAAACTATTCTCAAAACTAACCACCAAGATGTAGAAAAATTATTTGCTAAATTAAAAAAAGCTCTTATCTCAAAAAAACCTAAAGAGTATAAACCAATAATTGAAGAGATAGAAAAATATGAACTAAATCTTGATAAAAAAAATCTTTTTCAGAAAATAAGAAATTTGGTGAAAAAATATAAAATCAAAGATGCTATTAATCTAATGGAGTTAGAAAATAGATAATTTATTACGAATTATTACGATATTTCAGTCCCCTCACCGATAAATTATATAGGAGAAAAAAATGATACATTTTAAAGGTTATATGAAATTTTTAATTTTGATTTGTTTTGCAGATATTTTATTTGCAAATGTTTATATTGAGGCTTATCCAAATTTTTTTACTAAATTTGAAAATAATTATCTTTTTTGGAATGATGGTGAAAGATATATTTTTGATGACAAAAAGAGGAAAAATTTTTATCAGTTGTTAAATAATAGTGATTTGCAAGACCAAATTTCACAGATTTATCCTATCGGTTTAGGGGCTTTTAAACCACCTATTAATGATTCGGGAAGATTTAGAAATGAGAAGTTTTTTAGAAAGATGTATGGGGAAACTGAAGAAGAGGTCGAAAAAAATTTAACTACTATTATATGGTTGCCAAAAACTTTAAATAAAAAAATTAGAGTTACAAAAATAAATGGAGTGGATAAAAAACTGCAAAGAGTTTCAAATGAGTTAGATAAATTG
>JAOZPA010000094.1 GCA_029932985.1 Campylobacterales bacterium | reverse complement strand
CAAGCGATGAACTTTCTGGAAAATGGACTGGAAAAAATGATGAGGCAATAAAAAAGAGAGGAATAAGGAAAAGAGATAATTTTTAGTTACTTTTCCAAAATCCCAAAACAAACATTTTGAATACTGCCAAAATCATAGTGGAGTAGGATAGAAATTTTACAAAACCTGCGATGATATAGTCATAATTTAAAACTCCTAATGAGTCTAAAATATAGTTGAAATCGTGGTAAGCTTCTGTCCCCAAAAATGAGCGATGGGCTGGGATGATTGCTCCTTCGTGGGCGGTGGAGATATACCAAGATGTGTAGTGCATTGTGAAACCTAAAAAGAAGATGCCTATCCACATTGCCATTAAGTTTGATTGTTTTTTGTAGTAATATGCGATTCCTGCTGGGAAGAGCCATTGAAAAATTGTGCCATTTAGTGCGGTGAAAAATTTGGGGCAAGATGAGATTAGATAGCAAACTCCGTGACCGCCCTCGTGGACTATGCCAAAAGTTTGGTTTGAGATGAAAAAGTATAGATTAAAAATAGTTCTTACGGTGGATGATTCGTGGTTTTGGAGATTTCCGTAGGGGGCATATTGTGGGAAGAGGATTAGGAAAAAGAAAAAGAGGATGAAAACAGATTTTTTTGCCGATGGTGAGAATTCGGCAGAGTTGCTGTTTTGCAATTTATCCCTTTTTTAATTTAATGGTGAAACAAGCCCCTGCACTGATGTTTTCTACCCATATTGTACTGTTCATACTTTTTTCAATAATCATTTTTGACATATAAAGTCCAATTCCCGTGCCTTTATTTCTGGATTTTGTGGTGAAATAGGGTTGAAAAACTTTATTTATAATTTTTGGTGGAACTCCACCTCCATTATCTTGGACTTTGATAAAAATAAAATCTTCATCGCTTGAAATATCTATCTCGATTTTTGGTTTTTTAATCTTTTTTTCCGCTAAAACATCTTTGGCATTTGAAAGGAGATTTAGGATAACTTGCGAAAATTCACCCTTGTAGCCATTTAAAATAATCTCCTCCGCCTCATCTTTAATCTCAAGCTCAATCGCATAACTATCCAAACTAGCATTTACCAAAGTTACAGTTTCGTTGATGGTGGTTTTTATATTAAAAATCTCTTTGCTTTTATTGGGCTGAAAAAATCCCGTAAAATCGCTAATGGTGCTAGACATTTGATGAATCAGCTTCAAACTCATACCCGTAATATCCTCGATATGGTCTTTGTCAAGCTCACCAAACATATATAAAATCTTGATTTTTTCCACGGTCAAGCCCAAATTTGTCAATGGTTGTCGCCATTGATGAGCGATATTTTCCATCATTTCACCCATACTCGCCATTTTGGATTGATACATCAGCAACTGCTCTTTTTCCCGATTTTTCTCAATCTCTTTTTTGACTCGTTGGTCGAGATTTTGGTTTAATTCCTTATATTTATCCATATATAATTTGAGATTTAGGGAATTTTTGACTCGGGAAACTAGCTCAATTTCGGTCGTGATGGGTTTTTTGATATAATCATTTGCCCCCGCATCAAAACCCTCTTGCAAAGTTTTTAAATCCGATTTTGCCGTGACTATGATGATAGGAATATCCTTGTATCTCTCATCTGATTTTATATATTGACAAGCTTCGATACCATTAATTTCAGGCATCATAATATCCAAAATAATCAAATCAATACTATTTTTTTCCAGCTCCTCATAAGCTTTTTTTGCCGAAAGTACACAAATAATATTTTTATACCCCTCATCGTCGAGCATATCATCTATCAAATCCAGATTATCCTCATTGTCATCAACCACCAAAATATTCGTTTTATATAAAGTTTTCATATTATCCTTTGCCCTCAATATCTATAAAATATTTATCCAAAATTTTTACCAAATCATCTTTTGAGATTGGTTTTGAAAGTGCATCAATCGCCCCTAATCTCTTTGCTTTATTTTTATCTACCACATTACTAATCAAAATTATAGGAATATTTTGTGTCTCTTCATCGAGTTTCAACCTTTTCAAAACCTCCCAACCATCAAGCTCACCCATCATAATATCCAGTGTAATTAGCGAGGGTTTATATTTTTTTGCAATCTCAATCCCCTCTTTTCCGCTTAATGCACTATAAATTGAGTAATTATTTTCAAAATATTCTTTTAATAAATCTTGTGAATCGCTAGAATCATCAATAATCAAAACTGACTCAATAATATTTTTGAAAAATATTTTCACTAGTTTATCATCATTTTTACTTTTTTTCTCTAAAGATTTCTTTCCAATGGGTAAACAGATGGTAAATGTCGAGCCTCTACCCAATTTTGAATCCACATCGATATATCCCCCTAGCAACTCTACTATATTTTTGGAGATAGTCAGCCCTAGCCCCGTACCGCCATATTTCCGTGTAGTGCTTCCATCGCTTTGAGTAAATGCGTCAAAAATTGTTTTTAATTTCTCTTTTGCAATCCCTATGCCGTTGTCTGTGACAGAAATTTTCAAGATACCTCCATCGACCTTGACCTCTACCACCACAGTCCCCTCACCGATGGGAACGAATTTAATTGCATTTCCGATTAGATTTATGATGACCTGTTTTAGCTTATGCTCATCTGTTTTGTAAAGATAGGTTGGAGTATTTAGTGAATTTTTAAATGTTAATTTTTTTGCACTATTTTCCGCTTGAAAAACTAAAAGCTCAATTACTAAATTTATAGAACTTATAATATCAATATCTCGCAGTTCAATATCCATTTTGCCAGATTCGATTTTGCTCAAATCCAAAATACTATTTATAAGCTCCAAAAGATGTATGCCATTTCGATTAATTTTTTCAAGTTGAATCAGTTGCTTTTCTATTAAATTTTTCTGTTTGTTTTTTTGTAAAATATTTGAAAAACCGATAATTGAATTTAGTGGAGTTCGTAGCTCATGAGACATATTTGCCAAAAATTCTGATTTTAGCCTATTGGTTTCCTCCAGTTTGATATTGATATTTTTAAGTTCAAGTGAATATCTTTGGGTATCAATAAAAGTCATCGCATTGTTTAGGGATTGTACCAAAGTGTTTATATATCCCTTTAAATATCCATCATTAAATCTTATATTTGACACTGAACCAATCAGTACGACACCAATTTTGCTTTTATGAAAGATGAGTGGAATCGCCACAATATTTTTTAATTTTGTTTGGTAAAATCCCAAATCAATAGTCGGTGCTAACTCCTCATTTAATCCATCGATATAAACCCATTTTCCATTTTTATAAGCATGAGACACAATCCCCTCACCCGATGAATTATTGAAAAAATCTGACTTTAGCAACTTTTTATCTACACTATGTTTTGCCAAAATTTTAAGGTCTTGTTTGTTTTCACTAATGTAGAGAATCCCAATCTGAGCTTGAACGATATTTAAAATATGTTTAATTCCACTATTTGCCAAAAAACTTACATCAACAGAGTTTAATTCACTGAGATATTGATTAAATTTATTTAGCCGTGAGTGTTCCGATTTCAACTTTTCATTTAAATCCTCAAGCACATAAGTTTTCTCTTTTACCTTTTTTTCAAGAAGATTTTTATACGATTTTAGCTCTTTATCTTTTTTCTTTAACTCTTCGATGGTATCAATCAACTCATTATTATATTTTTTGTCAATGTAAAGTCCACACTCCAAATTTTTCATATCTTCTATCAGGTTATAGATAAATCTTCGCTCAATTATCGACCCGTGTTGTGGAGCGATGAGATTTATATCAAGTTTTTCAATCTTTCGCAAACTATAATTAAAAATATCTTTACTGGGCATATATGTGCTATGAAAAGCTTTTGCTTGGCTAAAATAATCATCTTTTGCATAAAAATCCCATGATTCATCCAATCCTGCAAAAATATCACTAGAAAACAAAACTTTCGTTTGGGGGTCATAGCTCACAAAAGCCCCCGGAGAGTGACAATATGGAGTGGTTATAAAATCCAAAGTGAGTCCATTTTGGGTCGTGAGCTTGAAATCATTTTTGTCTATCTCGTAATAATCTGAAGTTATCATATAGTGTTTAATCAGCACAATCATCCGACTATGGGTGATAATCTGCAAATCCGACCGCCCAATCACTTTTTCTATCTCTGGAATCGAAGCACAAATATCAGGGTCTTGGTGGTGAAGAATGATATATTTTATGTTTTTTAAGTCGATGAGACTTTTGGTTTTTGAGGTCACCGCTTCAAGCTCTAGCATCGACCCGGGGTCTATCAAAATCGATTCATCACCATTTTTGATAAAATATGGGTGACATTGAAATGGGTCATTTTCCAAAAATTTTCCTACCCAGTAGATATTTTTTGCAATCTCTATCGCTTTTGTATAGTCCATTAAAATCCTATTTCATTAAATTATTTATCATTTTAATTAGCTTTGTATCATCCAAAATCGGCTTACTCAGATAATCATCAAAACCAAACTGCATCAACCTTTTTTTGTCCCCTACCATCGCATGAGCTGTCAAGGCGATAATGGGAATATCCATTATCTGTTTATTTTTCCTAATCTCCGTGATAACTTCCGTGCCGTCCATCACAGGCAAAGAGATGTCAAGAAGTATCAAATCAGGCTCAATATTTATCGCCATTTGCAAAGCCATCTCACCATTAACTGCCCCCAAAAGCTCAAAATCATCCTCCAAAAAACTCTCTAAAAGGTCCATATTATCCTCATTATCCTCAACAATCAAAATTTTTTTCATCTTTTCCCCCTCTATCTATATTATTTTCCCTATTTAAAATACTATAATGGTAACTATACTTAAGTGATAATTAAATTCTACTGAATAGATTAACTTAAATTATTATTCTGATTTAGTATTTTGCTTTTTTGAGATTTAAGAATAATTGGGTTTAGTATTGTGCAAAAAAATTTTATTTTACCTCACTTCTCCATATTGCCTTTCTATTCATAATTAAAGATAAAAGATAAATCAAAAAACAGTTTTAACCTAAAAATTTTTACCATAAGTAGATAATAGTAATGAAAATTCCTCTCTTGAAATTATCATTTATTATAATTTCTTTTTTTAAAGATAATAATGTTACAATCGCAAAACTTTTAAGAAAAGGTGTATTATGGAAGAGGTGAACTTAGTTTCAGAAGGTCTAAAGTTTATGGTTCTTGGTATGGGAACGGTATTTATGTTTTTGATTTTGATGGTTGTTATTTTGAACTTTCAAGCAAAAATTATCAATAAATATTTCCCTGAAAAACCAAAAGCAGTAAAAAGCCCTTCAAAAAAGAAATCAGTAAATGATGATGAAGTGGTTGCTGCAATTACAGCAGCGATTATGAAATTTAGAAGTTAAAAAGGCGGTATATGGCTAAAAAATTAATTGATGTAATGGACACTACTTTTAGAGATGGATTTCAATCTGTCTTTGGTGGTCGGGTGTTGATGAATGACTTTTTCCCTGCGGTGGAAGCTGCAAAAAATGCGGGAATTACTCATTTTGAATTTGGTGGTGGAGCAAGATTTCAAAGCTTGTATTTCTATTTACAGGAAGATGCTTTTGAGATGATGGATAAATTTCGAGAGATTGTAGGACCTGAAGCAGATTTACAAACTTTGTCTCGTGGTGTAAATACAGTAATGTTAGATACAGGTAGTCGAGAATCGGTGGATTTACATGCTAAAATGTTTAAAAAGCACGGTACAACGACGATTAGAAATTTTGATGCTTTAAATGATGTTGAAAATCTAAAATATAGTGGTGAGAGAATTGCACATCATGGTTTGAAGCATGAAGTTGTTGTAACTTTGATGGATTTGCCTCCAGGATGTACGGGAGCTCACGATGTAGCATTTTATGAAAAAACTCTTCGAGGGATTTTAGATGCTGGAATTCCTTATAGTTCAGTTTGTTTTAAAGATGCGAGTGGTACTTCAAATCCACACAAAATCTATGAAACAATCTCGATGGCTCGTCGGCTTTTGGGTAATGATACACATATTCGATTGCACACTCACGAAACAGCTGGAGTTAGTGTAGCTTGTTATTTAGCAGCTCTCGATGCAGGGGCAAATGGTATAGATTTAGCAGCTTCGCCAGTTAGTGGTGGAACTAGTCAGCCAGATATTTTGACAATGCTTCATGCTGTTAAAGGCACGGATTGGGATTTAGGCGGTCTAACTCAGAAAAAAATCTTGACATATCAAGAGGTTTTAAAAGATTGTTTAAAAGATTATTTCATCCCACCAGAAGCGACTCAAGTTTCACCTCTTATCCCATTTTCACCAATGCCAGGTGGAGCATTGACTGCAAATACTCAAATGATGAGAGATAATAATATTTTGGATAAATTTCCAGCAGTTATTAAAGCGATGCAAGATGTTGTGGAAAAAGGTGGATATGGAACGAGTGTAACTCCTGTGAGTCAATTCTATTTTCAACAGGCATTTAATAATGTTTTGTTTGGGGATTGGAAAAAAATTGCAGATGGCTATGGTAAAATGGTTTTAGGATATTTTGGAAAAACTCCAGTTGCTCCAAATCGTGAAATCGTGGAACTTGCTAGTAAGCAGTTGAAGCTAGAGCCTACAAGAGAAAATGCAATCGATATTGCCGACCGTGACCCTAGAAAATCTTTGGCACATTTCAAAATAATGCTTCAAGATGAGGGGCTAGAAACCACAGATGAAAATGTATTTATCGTGGCGGCTTGTGATGTAAAGGGTATCGCATTTTTAAAAGGCGAATCACCATTAAATGTTAGAAAAAATTCAGATATGGAAGAGACAAAAAAGGAGAAAAGTGTGGCAAGTGGACCTCAAGATTATACAGTAGTAGTAAATGGAAAATCATATAGTGTGCAAGTAGCAGAGGGCAGTGGTGCTAATATTTCAGTAACCCCAGTAGCTCCAGTGGCAGGTGTTGCTCCAGTAACTCCAGCTCCTGCTCCAGTGACAAGTGGTGTTGAAGTGAAATCAACTTTGGCAGGAAGTGTTTTTAAAATCGTTGCTGATGTGGGCGATGAAGTGGAAAAAGATGATGTAATTATTATTTTGGAAGCTATGAAGATGGAGATTGAGATAATCGCTCCTCAAGCGGGTACGGTTCAATCAATCGATGTAAAAACTAGTGAAAGTGTAGCTGACGGTCAGGTTTTAGCGACGATTGGTTAAGGGTAATTTATGAAAAAACTACTTTTAGTAATAGCTAGTTTAACTTTTATCTTTTCTTTAAATCTCTCCGCTACTCCTCACTCTTCCGAAGCTCCACAAGCTCCTGTGGTTGAGAAGGAGTATGAGTCGAAAACTATGGGTGAGCTTATTGTAAGTTTTTACGAAACAACTGGACTTAATGCTTTTTTGAATCCAAAAGAGGGTGCAACAAATGCTCACGGCGAAGAGTTGACAATTTTTCAGCAAACTGGTGGTCGAATTATGATGATTTTGATTACTCTTTTGCTTTTCTATTTGGCGATCGCCAAAGGATTTGAGCCACTACTTCTAATTCCTATCGGTTTTGGGGGACTTTTGGCAAATATTCCATTGGCAAATATTATAGGGCCGGGTGGATTTATTGGTGAGCTTTACAATGCAGGAATCGCAAATGAGTTGTTTCCAATCCTAATTTTTATGGGTGTTGGGGCGATGACAGATTTTGGTCCACTTTTGGCAAATCCAAAAACTGCACTTCTGGGAGCTGCGGCTCAATTTGGAATTTTTGGTACACTTGTGGGTGCAGTGGCATTGAGCCAATATACTGATATTTTTAGTTTTACTTTACAACAAGCATCAGCGATTTCAATTATTGGTGGAGCGGATGGTCCAACATCGATTTTTATAGCTAACAAACTAGCCCCTGATTTGATGGGTGCGATTGCGGTGGCGGCTTACTCATATATGGCTTTAGTGCCGATTATTCAACCTCCAATAATGAGAGCTTTAACAACTGTAAAAGAGCGGAAAATAAGAATGAGTCAATTAAGACACGTAACTCAATTGGAAAAAATTATATTTCCATTGACAATTCTTATGCTTTCACTTTTGATTTTGCCTGAATCTTCGCCACTTATTGGAGCATTGACTTTTGGTAACTTTATTCGAGAAAGTAAGGTAGCTGAGAGATTAAATGATGTTATGCAAAATGCGATGATTAATATGGTGACAATTTTCTTAGGACTTGCAGTTGGTTCAAAACTTGCTGCTGAGAAATTTTTAGTTCCTGAAACTCTAGCGATTATCGCTTTGGGTCTTATAGCATTTTCAGTAGGTACAGCGACAGGTGTTTTGATGGCAAAACTTATGAATAAATTTAGTAAACATCCAGTAAATCCACTAATTGGTTCAGCTGGAGTTAGTGCAGTTCCAATGGCTGCAAGGGTTTCAAATAGCGAGGGTATGAAAGCAGATAGGACAAATATGTTACTAATGCACGCTATGGGACCAAATGTGGCAGGAGTTATCGGTTCGGCCGTGGCTGCTGGTGTATTATTATCAATTTTTAAATAATAAGGATAAAAATGAGTGTCAAGGGTATTGAAAAGTTAGGACTGACGGACATAAAAAAAGTTTATCATAATTTAAGTTATAGAGACCTATTTGTTCATGAAATACGAAATGAAGAGGCGGAAATAACAACTAAACATGATACTATGAATGTAGATACTGGTAGATTTACGGGGAGAAGTCCTGATGATAAATTTTTTGTTAGACAAGACCCATCCAAAAAATATATCGCTTGGGGTGAAACAAACCGAGCTATTCACGAAGATTTTTTTAATGAGCTATTTGATGAAGCAAAAAAGCAACTTTCGGGAAAAGATATTTATATTCAAGATGCTTATTGTGGAGCGAGTAAAAATAGCCAAAAGAAGATTCGAGTAGTTACAGAGATAGCTTGGCAAGCGCATTTTGTTAAAAATATGTTTATTCGACCCGAGGCAAAGGATTTGGCAGATTTTTGTCCAGATTTCACTTTGTACAATGCTTGTAAATTTACAGATAAAAGATGGGCAGAGCATGGATTGCGAAAAGGCGGAGATGGTGTTTTTGTAATCTTCAATATCGAAGAAAATATTGCAATCATTGGTGGAACTTGGTATGGTGGTGAGATGAAAAAAGGAATTTTTTCAATGATGAACTACTGGC
>JAOZPA010000093.1 GCA_029932985.1 Campylobacterales bacterium | reverse complement strand
TTAATTTCACTGCCGAAATCAATTCTGCCAAAAGTTGCGGTTGAGGATTTGTGGGCTTTTTAGCTTTTTTAAACTTTTAAATAAAAAAATATGGCTTTTCACTTCGCTTCAAACCTTTTGCAAACATAAAATCCACAGATAACATAAATAAAATCAAAGCTTTTCATTTACACAAAGCTAAAAAAAGCCCAAAACAAAATATCGGTGTGGGGTTCTTAAGCCCCTTTTAGATTTATAATTTTTCTTTTAAGAGTTCGTTCACTCGTTTTGGGTTTGCAGTACCTTTGCTTAATTTCATAGTTTGACCCACAAAAAATCCGAAGAGTTTTACTTTTCCAGCTTTGTATTGCTCCACTTTGTCGCTATTGTTTGCCAAAATCTCATCTATGATTGCAACGATTGCACTATCGTCATTCATCTGCTTTAAGCCCAATTTTTCAATGGTTTCATCTACATTCACATCATTTTGCATCAGATAATCCAATACCTCTTTACCCGCTTTTCCGCTGATTGAGCCATCACTAATTCTCATCACCAAATTTGCTAATTTCTCACTATCTACTGGACTTGTAGCGATTGACAAACCGCCTTTTAATCGTCCTTGAAGTTCCGTAGTTAGCCAAGTGGTCGAGAGTTTAGCATCCGCCCCACGATTTATCATATCCTCGAAAAAATGAGCCATTTCGATAGAGCTAGTAATCACCTCTGCATCATATTTTTTAAGTTTAAACTGCTTGACAAACCTCGCTTTTTTCTCATCGGGCAGTTCAGGAATCACCGAATACTTAGCCATCATCTCATCACTAATCACCAAAAGTGGCAAATCAGGCTCAGGAAAATATCGATACTCCGCACTATCCTCCTTGCCCCTCATACTCCGAGTTTCATCTTTGGCAATATCATAAAGCCGTGTCTCTTGATAAACTTCCTGCTCATAAACTCCATCTTCCCAAGCCTCAATCTGCCGATTTACCTCATACTCAATCGATTTTTGGATAAACTTAAACGAGTTCAAATTCTTAATCTCAACACGAGTATATAACTTTTTATCACCCTTTGGTCGAATCGAAACATTTGCATCACACCGAAATGAACCCTCCTGCATATTTGCATCACTAATATTCAAATACCGCAAAATCGAATGAAGTTTTTTCAGATACCGCACCGCTTCATCACTACTTCGCATATCTGGCTCACTCACAATCTCAAGAAGTGGAGTCCCTGCACGATTTAAATCCACCAAACTTTGGTCGCCTTGATGAATATTTTTACCTGCATCCTCCTCAAGATGAGCCCTCGTTACACCAATCCGCTTAGAAGTTCCATCATCAAAATCGATAATCAACTCTCCACCATCCACAATGGGTACTTCAAATTGAGAAATCTGATAACCTTTTGGCAAATCTGGATAAAAATAATTTTTTCTATCAAACCGTGAAACTTTATTTATTTTAGCCCCAATCGCTTTACCCAAACTGATAGACTTTGTGACAACTTCACGATTCAAAACTGGCAATGCCCCTGGAAGCCCTAAACAAACAGGACACACATTTGTATTTGGTTCTTCACCAAAACTCGTCGCACAACTACAAAAAATTTTCGTGTTGGTGTTTAATTGAGCATGAACTTCCAACCCTATAACAACTTCAAACATCTATTTTTACCTTTTTTTATTTTAATAATTTTTTCAGATTTTAGCAAATCTTGGATTTGATTTTGATAAAAAGAGTCAAGTTTTGGGCAAGAATACCCTATCAATCCAGATTTCTAGTAATTTCACCATTTTTATAGAGTTTGATATGATACTTTTGCCAAATAATAATCCTCTAAATCTCTTATATTCAAAGCTTTATCATTTATTAACTAAAATTTCGCTACCATTCCCAAAAATATTAACAATATCTGGAGAAATTATGGATTACAAAGATAGCCTATTATTGCCGAAAACTTCATTTCCGATGAGGGGTAATTTGCCTGAGAAAGAGCCTAAAAAGTTTGCGGAGTGGTATAAACAAGATGTTTACGAAAAGATGAAAAAAAATCGAGAAGATTCTGAAGAGAGTTTTACTCTGCATGATGGACCTCCTTATGCCAATGGAAATATTCATATTGGTCACGCTTTAAATAAAATTTTGAAAGATATAATTGTTAAACATCACTATTTTAGTGGAAAAAAAGTCAGATTTACCCCGGGGTGGGATTGTCACGGATTGCCGATTGAGCAAAAAGTGGAGGAGAAGATAGGGAAAGAGAAGAAAAAAACTTTGGCAAAATCGAAGATTCGAGAGATTTGCCGAAAACACGCACGGAAATTTATAGATATTCAGCGAAATGAGTTTAAACGGCTCGGGGTCATTGCAGATTGGGAAAAACCATACCTCACGATGGATTTTAAATTTGAAGCAAATATTTATCGTGAACTTTGTGAAATTGCAAAAAAAGGGCTTTTGATTGAGCGGAGTAAACCTGTTCATTGGTCATGGGCTGCTCAAACAGCTTTGGCAGAAGCGGAGATTGAGTATAAAGATAAAATTTCTCCATCGATTTTTGTAGCATTTATTTTGAACAATAGTGCAAATCAAAAAATTGGTACAGATGAAGCTAAGATTATTATTTGGACAACCACACCGTGGACACTTCCTGCAAATACTGGAATTTCAATTAATCCTGAAGAGGAGTATGTTTTGACTAGCGATAATTTCATCGTGGCAAAAAAACTTTATGAGCAGTTGATAGAAAAAGAGGTGATTAGTGGGACTATTGAAAAGGCGATTGACCCTAAAATTTTGGAAAACGAATTTGCCATAAATCCCCTAAACGGACGAGAATCAAAAGTGCTTTTAGGCGAACATGTAGCGATGGATACTGGAACTGGTGCAGTTCACACAGCTCCGGGGCATGGTGAGGATGATTATAGAATTGGGCTTCGGTATGATTTGGAAGTTGTGATGCCTGTGGATAGTGAAGGAAATTTTGATTTTACAGTTGAGCGAGAAAAACTTTTGCCAAATCCACAAGAGTTTATAGGTATGAATGTTTTTTCTGCAAATGATAAAATTTTGGAACTTTTAGGTGAAAATCTACTCAAAAAAGAGGATATAAAGCACTCCTATCCTCATTGTTGGCGAACTCACAAACCTGTAATTTTTCGAGCGACGAATCAATGGTTTATTGCGATGGATAAAGAGTTTGGCACGGCGAAAAAAACTTTACGAAATTTAGCAATGGATGAGATTAAAAAGGTGAGTTTTTATCCTCCAACTGGTGAAAATCGACTTAATTTAATGGTTGAAGGTCGTCCTGACTGGTGTATCTCTCGTCAGCGAGATTGGGGTGTTCCGATTGCATTTTTTAGAGATAAGATAAGTGGTAAAATAATTTTTGATGAAAAAGTTTTGAATTTTATCGCTATGGTTTTTGACCAAAAAGGGTGCGATGCTTGGTATGATTTGCCAGTTCAAGATTTGCTTCACCCTGCAAGTGGTTACAATCCTGAAAATTTGGAAAAAGTTATGGATATTTTGGATGTGTGGTTTGATAGTGGTTCAACTCAAAGAGCAGTTATGAGAAGTCGAAACTATGATTCGGGTGATTATCCTGTGGATATGTATCTGGAGGGAAGCGACCAACATCGTGGATGGTTTCAAAGTTCGCTTTTGGTGGCAAGTGCGACAACTGAAAAAGCTCCCTATAAATCTGTACTTACTCACGGTTTTGCACTTGATAGCAAGGGTAACAAGATGAGTAAATCGCAAGGAAATGTGATAGCTCCTATCAAAATTGCAAATCAATATGGGGTGGAAATTATCAGACTTTGGATTGCCACCAGCGATTATACCACAGATTTGAAAATCGGTGACCCAACACTAAAACAACTTAGTGAAAGTTATAGAAAGCTACGAAATACATTTAGATTTTTACTAGCAAATATCACTGATTTAGAAAAACTTTTGCCAATAGATGAATTAAATAGTTTGGATATGTGGATTTTAGAGGAGGCAAATAAAACTTTTGCAGAGATTGAACAAAGTTTTGACTCTTACGATTTTTCAAGAGGTTTTTCAGCTCTTACCCATTTTATCACAGTTCCGCTTAGTGGAATTTATATGGATATTTCAAAAGATAGTTTATATTGCGATGGCAAAAACAGCCCCGAACGGAAATCTATCCAAACAGTGATGGCGATGATTTTGAAAAAACTTATGCAAGTTACCGCTCCAATTTTGACCTATACGATTGATGAGGTTTTGGCACACTCACCGCAAATTATAAAAGAAAATATGAAAGATGTTTTTGATTTAAATTATGTACAAATGCAAAAAATTGATAGTGGTTTAGATAGCGAATATTTGATGAAAGCCAGAGAGAGTTTTTATGAAATTATAGATAATCTAAAAAAAGAAAAAATTATCAAAAATACTTTGGAGCTTG
The DNA here is from genome assembly GCA_029932985.1 of Campylobacterales bacterium. Lineage (GTDB taxonomy): Bacteria > Campylobacterota > Campylobacteria > Campylobacterales > JAOZPA01 > JAOZPA01. Next base: position 4,729 of record JAOZPA010000093.1, on the reverse strand, counting down.
TAATCTTCACCGAATCTCAAAAAGCAAAAGCATTAGGCAAAAGCTTAGAAGATTGGTTTGTAGTGAGTAAAATCATAAAAGATAAAGAGGATGGAGAATTAGCCTCTTTTGAAATTGCAAATGATAAATTTTATATCTATAAATCAAGCCAAGCAAAATGCCCAAGATGCTGGAAATTCAAAAGCGAAAATGAAGAAAACCTTTGTAAAAGATGTGAAGAAGTTGTAAATGGTTGATTTTTCACAACCAGTTGAATTAAGTTTTATTATAAAAACAATAGTTGTAATATCTGTTTTTATAGGTATCGGAATTTTTTTAGTGAAAAAAAAGGAATATAATAAATGAATGATTTATTTTTTAATAATATTGAAAAAAATGATATAAATCAAGAGATTATTAAGAAAATAGAAGAGTATGCAAAAGATAATTCTAGAGAACAAATATATTTAATTTCAGCTCCATTAGGAGGAAAACAATATACTTATGATTATGAAAAAAATGCTGTTGTTATACTTTCTCCAAAGCATAAAATAATATTTCTATATTTAAATAATGATAAAGAATCTTCTAAAAAATATTATAGAAGATTTATATCAGATTTAAGTTCAATTTCAGATAAATTTGATTATAAAGATTTTATAGGATATTCTGATGAATGGGAAGATGAATTAATAATAACTGAGACGATAGGTAGTAATTTTGATATTAAAAATTTTTTGGAAAATAATAGAATAGAAAATAACTTAGAAAGAAAGAATGAACTCATTATCTCTTTGCTTATTGGTAGCATAAATGATATAGAAAAAATTGGACTAGATAAGCCTGAATCACTATTAGAAAAAGTCAAAAATAATATTATATTATTTGATGGCGACCAGACAAGATTTATCTATAAAAAACTTGAACAGAAAAAAGTATCAATTCAAGGATTGTCAGGTACAGGGAAAACTGAACTTTTATTACATAAATTAAAAGAGATATATCTTTCGGAAGAAAAGAGTAAAACATTTTTTACTTGTCATAATATTGCATTGGCAAATACACTAAAAAGTAGAATTCCTAATTTCTTTAACTTTATGAAAGTAGAAAAACAGATACAATGGAATGAACAATTATGGGTAGATAGAGCTTGGGGTTCAGGGAGAGATAAAAATTCTGGTTTATATAGTTATATCTGTGATTTTTATAATATTCAATTTTTAAGATGGAATAAATCAACTACTTATGAGATAATATTTAAATTGGCATTAGAAGAGATAAAAAAAATAGATAATGATAACTTTGAATATGCTTTTGATTATATTTTAATAGATGAAAGACAAGATTTTCCTGATATATTTTTTGAGTTATGTGAAAAAATTACTAGAAAGAAAGTATATATAGCAGGAGATATTTTTCAAGATATTTTTGATAATAATATCGAACAAAGAATTATAGATGTTGATTATGTATTAAACAGGTGCTATAGAACAGACCCAAGAGTTTTAATGTTTGCTCATTCTATTGGTATGGGACTATTTGAAAATAAAAAATTAAATTGGCTTAAAGATAAAGAGTGGAAAGCTTGTGGATATAAAATTGATAAAGATGGTAGAAATGTTTGTTTATCTAGAGAAAGTGTTAGAAGATTTGAAGATTTAGCTATAGATGATATTTCAACTATGAATATTGAAAAGTATGATAATATTAATAAAATTATTGATATTATCGAAAATATAATAAAAGAAAATCCTACTGTTAGACCTGAGGATATTGCAATTATAGTTTTGGATGATGATAAAACTATTTATGAGTTTATGTATGAATTAAAATATGAAATTATGAATAGATTAGAATGCAAAGTTAATATAGCTTATGAAAGTAAAAGAAAAATTGAGAATGCTATATTTTTAAGTAATAAAAATAATGCAAAAGGCTTAGAATTCCCATTTGTAATATGTATTACTAATAGAATTCAAAATAATTATTCTTATAGAAATACTTTATATACTATGTTGACTCGTTCATTTATTCAATCTTTTTTATTAGTAAAAAATGATGAAAATATTGAAATCCAAAAAGAGGGATTAAAAATTATTCAAAATCAAAATTATATTAAAACGATAGAACCTACAAATGAAGAGCAAGATGATATAAAAAATACAATTATTAGAGTAGAAGAAGAAAAAAATATATCTTTTAATGATTTTTTAAGTCCTATTTTTGATAGTTTTAAATTGGATTCTAAATGTAGAAAAAAATTAACAAAAAAAATTATTGATGATATTGAGGATAAGTTTAATAAAGAAAAGGTGAGAGCATATATTGAATTTAATAAAAATTATTGTTAGATGAAAATTTATAAATTTAAAATAAGTAAAATGTTCTTAGATGTTTTTTTTAGACCCATTAGAAATAAATCTGAAGTTATAGAAGTTTTAATGGAAGCTATAAGATATATGCTTATAAACTCCAATATAAGTGAAGAGAATTCTAAAGGAAAAATAATTTTAAAAGTTGATAAAATGAGTAGATTGTTTTTTTTTACACAAAATAAATATTTCTCAATTGTATTTCCTTTTTTTGCTGGAGAGATAGATAATAAATACTTTTTTTCATTTAAAAATCAAATAGATATTGATATTCGTTTAATTTCACAAGTAATTTCTATTATTAAATGTGATGAATTTAAAGCCAATTGTAGTTTAGATTTTGTTGCACCAATTTGTGATTATGAAGAGGAATGTGATGAAAATTTTTGGATATTTCTAAGAGAATTACTTTTGATGGAAGATGGATATATTCGTTATGATTATGATGAAGAGCATAAAAATGGAAATTTACATCCTTTAAATCATTATGATATATTTTATTCAAGTAATGCAACTTTTAAAATTGGTTTAGATGATAAATTAAGAGAAGATATTTTTATTGATTTACTAAATATTAATAGTGATTGTAAATATCTATATAGTAAAATATAAAATACTAAGGAGAACAAAATATGGATTTAGCTCAACCGTTGGAGTTTAGTTTTATTATAAAAACGATAGTTGTGATATTTATTTTTATAGGTATTGGAATTTTTTTGGTGAAAAAAAAGGCAAAATAGGGTGAAAATAATTTTTCACTAGGTAGCGGTGAGGGGACTTGAGCCAAAAAATTTTGAGGAAGATTAAGAAAGAAACCCTTTTGAGTGATACGGGTAAGTATAAATTTGATATAGATGAGTGCGAAATAGAGTTTGAAATTAAGGAGATGATTTGATGACATTAAAAGAAGCAATGAAGTTAGATGCGGATGAGTTGAAAAACTTAAGAGCTGAGTTGAAGCAAAAAATTGAGGATAACAAAGAGCTAGGGGCTTATGTTGAGCAATTTACGGGTGAAGAGTTAAATGTGGTTGGCGAAGGTGTGCCGATAGCGGTCAAAGACAATATTCAGGTCAAAGGTTGGAGTGTCACTTGTGCCTCAAATATTTTGCAAGGCTACATCGCCCCTTATGATGCAACCGTGATTGACAAAATGGCATCGAGCGGATTAAGCCCGTTTGGACGAACAAATATGGATGAATTTGCAATGGGAAGCTCCACCGAAAATAGCTTTTATGGCAAAACCTTAAATCCAGTTAATCCAAATTGTGTCCCCGGTGGAAGCAGTGGCGGAAGTGCAGCGGCTGTGGGGGCAGGACTTGCAATTGCAGCATTAGGAAGCGACACGGGCGGAAGCATTAGACAACCAGCATCTTTTTGTGGCTGTGTGGGGATGAAACCAACCTATGGAAAAGTTAGCCGATATGGACTCACCGCATTTTCAAGCTCACTAGACCAGATTGGACCTATCACCCAAAATGTGGAAGATGCCGCAATTTTATACGATATTTTGGCAGGTTACGAATCCAAAGATTCCACATCCCTAAACGAATCCCATATCAAAGTGAGTGAAAATTTAGACCCCAAACGGAAATTAACAATTGCCGTGATAGAAAACTATTTGAGTGAAGCGAGTGAAGAGGTGCGAGTTTCAATAGAAAATTCTGTCAAACTTTTAGAAAAAGCGGGACACAAAATAGTTTATAAAAATATGTTAAACTCAAAATATGATATAGCTGCATATTATGTCACCGCCACCGCAGAAGCTAGTGCAAATTTGAGCCGATTCGATGGTGTGAGATATGGCAACCGAGCGGAAGCTACAAACTTAAACGATATGTATATAAAAACCAGAAGTGAAGGTTTTGGCGAAGAGGTGAAGCGACGAATCTTGCTAGGAACTTTTGTATTAAGTAGTGGATATTACGATGCTTATTACATCCAAGCCCAAAAAACAAGAAATTTAATCAAAGAGCAATTTGATGAACTTTTTAATGAAGTAGATTTAGTCTTAACCCCAACTGCCCCCACAACCGCTTTTGAATTTGGAAGCAAAAAAGACCCAGTCGAGATGTATCTAAGCGACATCTACACAATCGGAGTGAACTTAGCAGGAGTCCCCGCAATCTCAATCCCAATAGGATTTGATGGTAAAGGATTACCAATCGGCGGTCAACTAATCGCAAAAGCAAACGATGAACAAACCCTATTCGATGGAGCAATGAGCTGGGAAGAAGTTTTAAAATAATTTAAATCCTCATCCATAAAAAGATGAGGTTCACTATTTAGTAATAAGATTGTGAAACAAATTGATTTTCTAAGCCCTAAGGAATAGAAATTAAATAACATCCAATTTCTATTGCCAACTAACAGCACATC
>JAOZPA010000018.1:7243-28484 GCA_029932985.1 Campylobacterales bacterium | reverse complement strand
AGTCTGGATATACAAAAGAGATAAATGGTGGTATTGATGGTTTTGCAAGAGCATTTAAAGAGGATTATATTAAATTATATGATTTAACCAAATCTTCAAACAAATAAATTATTTAAAGGAAAGAGATGAAAAAGATTATAGGTTCAATTATTGTAGCAACTTTGGCATTAAGTACAATAAGTTTTGCAAATGAGAAAAAAGATATTGATTATACTGCACCGTATAAAGCATTGGTTAAAGAGGTTCGAGCGACTATCCCAAATGCCAATTTGACAAAAGAGGAGTATCAAAAAAATATCAATAAATATACTTTAGTAGATATTCGAGATGCAGCAGAATTTGCAACAGGTTATATTGATGGGGCTATAAATGTATCCCGTGGTAAATGTGAAAAAACATTACCTAAAAATTTAAAACTTTCACCAGAAAATAAAAAGATTATACTTTTTTATTGCAATAGTGATAAAAGAAGTGTAATGACTACAAGAAATTTCATCAAAATGGGTTTTAATGTTAAATATCTATTAGGTGGGCTTAAAGGTTGGATTAAAAATGGTGGTAAAATAGTTACTCAAACTTCAAAATAATTTTAAGAGAATAAAAAAAGCCCCATATAGATGGGGTTTATTGCGGAAGTATTTTAAATTTAACTATAAATGGCTATAAGAGAATCAAATAATTCTACCCTTTTATCCCAAAATATTTTTTGTTTATTTTCAATATTTTTCTTGGTAATATTATCACTATTTAGATGAATAGATAATATCTCATCAAGCACTTTGCTAAACTCAAAAACTAATTTAGCTTGAGGGGCTAAATTCATTAATTTTAATTTTGATTCAACTATTATTAAATTTTTAGATTTATTAAAACATTCATTTTCAATCTCTTTAAATTTATCACTTTCCAATAATGCTCTATTATCTACAGAGGATGATAGATAAATCAGATATTTTGATAAAATATGAGTATAATCTTCAATATCTAAGGTCATTACCTCTAAAGAATCTAAAAATCTTTTACTTTTATCTTTTTTATACTCATGAGTATGATTTAATTTTGCCATTAAATATGTTCCAAGCAATCCAATAAATGAACCAAGACCTATTTTTATAGTGGTATCTATTATCTCTACTACTGACTTTTCCAAATATAATCCTTATTTTATATAAAAGAAATTTTATCAGCTTTTTTATTAAAAACTCTTTTATTGTATCACTATGGCAATAGAATAATTACTAAAGTTTCAGAAAAGTTTCAAATTTAGCCAAGAATACTATATCAATTATAAATTTAAAGCTGTGATATGGTACTTTTGCCAAATAATAAACCTTCAAATTCATTTTTTTACTAAAAATTTTTATAAATCTCACTTTTCCGCCACCATTCTGATTCTCTTGTGTTATAATGTTTAGTTCTGTTTTCAAATAAGGATGAAAAAATATTAAAATTTGATATTTAGTTAAGTTATTATTTGATAGAGTTACAAGATATTTATACAAGGAGTTAAAATGAAAAAGTTAATTATTCTTTTTGTTTTATCGGCGAGTTTTATTACCTCTTCTAATGCTATTGATAATGCTCAAAAAGCTAAGGCATTAAAGGCGATTAAGCATTTAGAGAATGCGTGGTATTCAAAATTGACTGAGAAGTTGAAAGAGGATAGTAAGGGTTTTAGTGCGGTTGATTTTTGTCACAAGAGGGCGGACAAAATTACTTCACAGGTAAGTGATATGTACAAGGGTGTTACTCTAAAGAGGGTGGCAGTTCGCTATCGAAATGAGAAAAACAGAGCTACTAAAATTGATTTACCAGTATTAAAGGAGTTTTATAAAATTTCCAAAAAGCGACAAACTCCAGCGATTAAGGTAGTGGAAACCAAAAAAACTTATAGAATTTATAAGCCGTTGGTGATTAGAAAACCTATCTGTTTGAAATGTCACGGAAATGAGAAAAGAATGAGAAAAAAGCTTGTGGCTTCGATTGATGAAAAATATCCTAAGGATAAGGCGAAAAATTTCAAATATAGACAAAGCCGTGGAGCTATTGTGGCTATTATTAAAAAATAAGAAAGGAATGTTATGAAAATTTTAAAAAATATTACCTTAATTTCTCTTAGTTTGGCAGTGAGTTTATCAGCAGGAGATTTGGTGAAAGATGCAGTAGAGGAGGGGCTAAAAGCGATACCTGCGGATAAGTCGGCTTTGTGGAAGTTGATAGATAATCCCAAAAATCCCCTCAGCGATGAGAAGATAAAATTGGGTGAGATGCTTTATAATGATACGAGATTGTCAAAAGGCAATAATATTAGTTGTGCAACTTGTCACATCTTAAATGAGGGGGGAGATGAAAATATTCCTACTTCGATTGGGCATTTAGGGCGAGTAAATCCCCACCATCTAAACTCTCCAACCGTTTATAATTCGGTATTTTTTGAGAATCAGTTTTGGGATGGGCGGAGTCCAGATTTGGAAGACCAAGCCAAAGGTCCAATCCAAGCCCCAGCTGAGATGTCGATGACCCCTAAAGAGGCGGTAAGTGCAATAAAAGCGGTGAAGGGCTATGAGCCACTTTTCAAAAAAGCTTTTCCAAAATCTAAACAACCTATAACTTTTGATAATATTGGTAATGCAATTGGGGCTTATGAGCGAACTTTGGTGACACCATCGAGGTTTGATGATTTTATGAATGGTGACAAAAAAGCTTTGAATAAAGAGGAAAAGGATGGATTTCGAGAATTTTTGAATCAAGGTTGTGTAAGTTGTCATAATGGTTATGGAGTGGGCAGTGGGCGAATGGAGTTTTATAAGATGGTTTATCCATATCAATATGATAATGTAGGGGATTTTAAGGGGAATAAAGATGGGATGGTGAAGATTCCGACTCTCAGAAATATCACTCAGACCGCTCCCTATTTTCATAATGGAACGATTAAAGATTTACCAAATGTGATTAAAATTATGGGTTATACTCAACTGGGTGTGGAGCTTAATAAAAAGCAGATAGGTTCGATTCATAAATTTTTGAAGACTTTAGATGGTCGAAAACCAAAAATAAATTATCCAAAACTGCCATAAAGTAAATTAGGAAAGGGAATAGTGATAAGATTAAAAGATGTAAAGAAGATTTTCCAGATAAATAAAATTGAAACGATGGTGGCTTTAAATGAGATAAATTTAGAGGTTAAAGGTGGGGAGTTGGTGGTTTTAAAAGGGGCGAGTGGGAGCGGAAAAAGTACGATTTTGTCGTTGATTGCGGGGTTGTCAAAACCCACTAGCGGTGAAGTGATTGTGGATAATAAGCGAATTTCAAAGCTTCCTGATAATTTTAGTTCACTTTATCGTCGTAAAAATATTGGATTTATTTTTCAAAAATTTAATCTTATTGATACACTTTCTGTTGAGAATAATATTATTTTGCCACTCATTCCCACAAATCCAGATGAAAAAGAGCTTGAAAAAAAGCTTTTGGAGGTTATGGAGATGTTTTCCATAGTCCCCAAACGGAAAGTTTTGACCAAAAATCTTTCGGGTGGAGAGCAACAGAGGGTGGCAATTGCACGGGCTTTGATTAATAATCCAAAAATTATTATTGCAGATGAGCCAACGGCAAATTTAGATGCCAAGCTTTCTCAAAGTTTTGTGAGTATTATAAAGAAATTGAAATCTGAAGATAAAACTATCATTATCGCCACTCACGACCCAATATTTTTTGATTTGGATTTTTGTGATAGAGAGATTGAGATAAAAAATGGTGAGATAATCTGATGCTTTTAACTCCTGAAATTATCGCTATTTTACTTTTAAATAGTATCTTTTTTATATTTGGTGGGGTTGCTTTTTACTTAAGTATCAAAATTTTTTTACAATGGAATATCGATTCGACCAAACCATTGCAATATAAACTGGAAACTCAAAGCTTTTTAGTTGCTACGGTGATAAAATATATTTTTATCATCAAGCTTCCGCTATTTTTATTTTTTATATTCACTCAAGACAAAATTTCACTTCTAATCCCTGGGGCGATGTGTGCGGCTGGGGTTGTGAACTCTACGGTTTATGGTCTCTATCTTTTTGTGCTTAAGATTTCAAATCTTTATATTTTTGGCTTTTGGCTAATTTTAAATAAAATTGATATGCAGAAAGAGACGATGCCCTACACCAAATTAAAATTTTTTATCTTTATTGTTGGATTTTTATTTTTGACAGGTGAAAGTCTTTTAGAAATTATGATGTTTTCAGCTATCGATATTGACAAAATAGTAAGTTGTTGTGGCACACTTTTTTCTGCAACCTCCACATCAAGCATCTCAAAAATTTTTCAGCTAGATAACTATTTAGTTCTCTCACTTTTTTATCTAAATTTTTTATTGATGTTAGTTTGGTACAAAAATAAAATTATATTTATAGTTGCCAATATTACTTTTATATTTACCGCAATTATTTCACTAATACTATTTTTTGGTACATATATTTATCAACTTCCAACTCACCATTGTCCATTTTGCTTTTTGCAAAAAGATTACTACTATGTTGGTTATATATTATATATCACACTTTTTGTCGGTACATTTTCAGGAATTTCAGGGGGAATTATAGCTTTAATCACAAAGGCAAAACAAAATAATTCATATAAAACTTCACTAATATTTAACTTTATCTATATTGTATTGGTTTCATTATATGTAATTATCTATTATATTCAAAATGGAGTTTGGTTGTAGGGGAAGAGAGAGAGGCAATGAGGAGGAGAGGAATAGGTAAAAAATTTATAAACTTTAGTTTGTTATTTAATTTCTAATCCTATTACCTCTTATTTGTTCATTGCCTAAACCTTAAAATATCTCTCTACTTAATCTCTTTGACATTACTAACCATACCAAGCTTAAGTTTATTTTCCGCTTGTTGTTTCTCATAATTTGGAAGCATACCATCTTGTCTTAGAGTTTTTTCTGCGAAAGAACCGCTAGTTAGATTATTATCTTTTTCATATTTTAAAACTGCTGTTTTGGTATCTATGCCATAAACACCATCAATTTTACCTGGATTATAACCTCTTTTCTTTAAATCTTTTTGCATAATTTTAATTGTATCTGGAGATGTTAAACCTTTGTACAAAACTTGTTTCCAAGCAAGATGAGCATGTTTTACCAAAACTTTTTCTCGAATAGTTTGAAACTCTTCAGGAATATCAATCTTGATTTTTTCTGTAGGTTTTACAAGTTTTTTAACTTTTACCATCTCATATTTTGCAGGAATCGCCACTTTCTTAGTGTGAGCTGCCACATCAGTTACTTTTCTTTTGATATATTTATATCTAGCAGGAATTACAATTTTTTTAGTATGAGCTTTTTCCAGCACTACTTTTTCTGTAATTGTTTTATAAACCGCAGGGATATGAACCTTACACACAATTTCACCAGTTGAATTATCCAATTTTTCTACAGGATTACTTCCCTGTTTCCAAATATCTCTAGCCTCTTTGATTAAAATCTTTTTAGTTACCATCTTGTATTTTGCAGGAACTTTTATGAGTTTAATTTTTTCAGGCTCAACCATAATCTTATCTTTTTCCCATTTATAAGTAGTAGGAACTGATATTAATTTAAAACTATCCTCAGAAACTTTTTGCTTCTGCTCCTCAAATTTATAGGTCGCAGGGATAATTTTATACTTAACAGATTTCTCATACTTAGGAATTTTACGAGTTTGCCATTTATACTCTGCAGGAACTAAAACCCTCGCAAAAGCTTGACCTGGAGCTGCCTTTGGCAGATGTCCTAAAGCTTTGTCCTCCGTAATTTTTCCTGTGAAAGCTCTTTTATTATATGTCGTATAATCTGTAGCATTTGGGTCCTCTATCTGAGCTTTTTTCTTAGCCTGAAGAGTAGCAATCACCTTTTTTTGTGCTACAATCTCATTGTTATTTTGAGAAAGCTCTTTGTTTTTTTGAACTAATTTCTTCTCTAAATTAGCAATTTTTGTATCACTACTTGATGTACAGCCACTCATACTCAATACAACACCACAAACTAACACCGAAAAAGTTAATTTTTTTACCATATTGTTTCCTTAAAACTGAATTATTAATCCAATTATAACTAATATTTTTTAATATTTAGTTAATAAAAGAGTAAAAATATGATTAAAATATGATTAAAGAGTTTTTTTACACAAAAAACTTTAGTTTAATATAAAAATTAAATCTGCTGTTTTTTACTTGCCAATGAAAATAGATTTTGGATTTGCAATAGTGAGCTTAAGTGATTTTCTATCATCGAAATAATTCCACTTCTCACCCATAAGGCTAATTTTTTATCGGATAATTGCTCCAGTTTTTCTTTATTGACCACTAAAAATCCATTGACCAAAACTTTTTTATTAGTCCCCTCACCGATGGAGATTTCTCGATTTTCCAAAATATTACTCATCTTAATCTCTTTAATTATATTTTGAGTAGTGAGCAAATTACTATTTTGAACTTTTAATAACTCCATATTTGCTTGTAAAATTTTAGCTGGTTTTTGATTTTTGTCAAAAACACTTTCACCCTTCATAGTATTTACAAAATCAGATTCAACATCGATAAGTATCAATTGTTCATCCTCATTATTTTGCATAGGGGCTAGTGAAAATGGGTAATTTTGCAAAATTGAGGGCAGATAATCACAAATCCATTTACCATCCTCTTTTATCGCTAAATTTTCTCCACCAATTGAAAGCAAAGCTATGAGTTGTGAGTTTTCATCATCTGTAAAGACTATGGGAAAATTTTCTTTGATTTTTATCGATTCTTGGGCAGAGATTCTAATATATTGCAAATTTTTGGTAAAACTAAAATTCCGTGACTTTTCAATTTTTAAATCACTATGCTTTTGACTATCTAAAACTACCAAATTTTTGTATATACTATTTTTTATACTACTGTTTCCTTCACCTTTTTTGGGTCGTCCTCGCTCTCTAGCTTTTAAAGCCACACCAATCACCGATTCTAAATCTCTGCAAAACTCCGCACTTCCTGTAACTGATTGTTTATTTATATTGAATCTGATAAAATCTATAATTTTTTTATCAATCCCTCGTTGTAAAAATGTAAGATAACTTTTTGCTCGTTGTGATTTATTTTTGCCTAGTTTATTGTAGATGTGGTGAGGGGTGATTAATTCATCATTTTCATTGTAATCTAAGGCATTCGAGACAAAACTACTCCATTTGTAGTGGGCTAAATCTTTGACTAACCCATCTCGCATTGGATTTAATTCAATATATCCCATAATATTTAGCAGATACAAACTATCCTGAACCAATGAGCTTTTATATCTATCCTCCCACAAAGTGCCTTTTCTATCATATTTTTTGTTGTAATATCGCACATATCGCCCCCCGAAAATCTGCATAAATTTTTTGATAGAATCCTCACTGCTTGGAGTACATAATAGATGTATGTGGTCTGGCATAAAAATAAATGAGTGGATGGAGATGTCGATTTTGACACTAAGCTCTTTGAAAATATTGTAAGCATATTGATAATCATTTTTTTCTTTAAATACATTTAGATGAGCCACCCCACGAATTAGGATATTTTGAGGCACACCTTTTAAAAAAACTCGTAATCTTCTAGCCAATTTTGAATCCTTAAGTTTATAGTAACTTTATTATAATATAAAATCTCTTAAAGTATGGTATATTTAATTTTGGAAAAATAGTGTCAGATTAAAATTAACTATGACCCTTTTTTATATTTTTTAATAGTGTCCGAGTAATTTAAAGGGTTTTAAAGCTTTATTTGCCTATAATTTCACCAACAAAAAAATAAGGATATTTAATGTATCAAAACTTAGTAGTTCTAGATAAGACAAAACATAAAGATTTAAAAATCAATCCGTTGACAGACCTCTATTTTGCAAAGCAAAGTAAATTTTTGCCAGTAACTGCACAGGAATCGGCACAAATTGGGAGTACATTTCCAATCGTATTTACAGGAGATGAAACTCCATCGTTGATTTGTGTAATTTCGCTTGGGGCTGGAAATTTGGCTATAAATGATGATAATAAATGGATTACAAATTATGTTCCTACTCACCTACGGAAATATCCATTTGCGATTGCGGGGACTAAAGAAAATCCTGAACAAAAAATTATTTTGATTGATGAACCATCTCCACTTTTTTCAAAAACAGAGGGAAAAGCACTTTTTAATGAAAATGGTGAGCAAACAGAAACTCTTAACCATGCGATTAATTTTTTATCAACTCACGAAAATCAAATCAAAATTACTGCAAATGTGGCAAAGATTATTAGCGAAAGTGGAATTTTGGAGGAGCGAGAGATTTCGATTGGTGAGGGGGATGAAAAAAAGGTTTTGGTAGATGGATTTAAAGTGGTTAATAAGGATAAGTTAAATAGATTAAGCGATGCGGTTTTGGCGGAGTGGGTACGAAAAGGTATAATTAGTTTAATTGATGCTCATCTGAAATCTTTGGATAATATTCAAACTTTGTTTAATATCGCTCATCAACGACAACAATAATTTTTATAAAAAGGTGTAGATAACCGCACCCTACAAGGATTTTAATGAGAAATAAGGTAAAACCAACAACTTCTGAATTAAAAAAAGCGATTTTAATCTCTAAGAAATCATTCTTGATGGTTGGATTTTTTAGCCTTTTTATCAATCTTTTAATGCTTGTACCACCACTGTATATGCTACAACTTTACGATAGAGTGCTTACTAGTCGAAGTGAATCTACTCTGATTATGCTTACGGCAATTGTGGTGATTTTGTTTATTACGATGGCACTTTTAGAGATTGTGCGGTCAAAAATTTTAGTGCGAATTGGAAATAAACTTGATAGTATTTTGAGTGAAAGAGTTTTTAACTCACTGTTTGATTTAGCTGGAAAACACCCTGGAAAAGCCACTGCCATGCCTCTCTCAGATTTAACAGCAATCAGACAATTTATGACAGGAAATGGGCTTTTTGCCTTTTTCGATGCTCCTTGGATTCCTATCTATATTGCAGTGTTATTTATCTTTCACCCCACTTTCGGTTATTTTGCGATTTTCGCCTCTATCGTTTTGATAATTTTCACCATTATAAATGAATACTCCACCAAAAAAAAATTAAAAGAGGCAAATGTGCTAAGTAGGTCCTCTAGTGTGTTTGTCGATTCAAATCTGCGAAACTCCGAAGTTATAAATGCTATGGGTATGAAAAGTAGCATTCGGGGTAATTGGCAAAAAAAATATTATGGATTTCTAAATGCTCAAAATGATGCTAGTAACAAAGCTGGAATTTGGGCAAATATCTCAAAAAGTAGTAGGATGATGTTCCAATCTTTGATGTTGGGGCTTGGCGGATATTTGGCGATTCAATCAGAGGTCAGCCCAGGGATGATGATTGCAGGGTCTATTATTATGGGTCGTGCATTAGCCCCTCTTGACCTGCTCATAAATAGTTGGAAGGGCTTTAGCTCCGCTCGACTCTCCTATGGACGACTGGATAATTTACTAAATGATTTTCCAAAAGATAAACAATATATGAAACTCCCCGACCCAAAAGGTGATATTTCGCTAGAAGCGGTTATGGTCGTGCCTCCAAATGGCAAACAGCCCTCACTTCGTGGAATTACTATGAAGATAAATAGAGGTGATGTGGTTGGGATTATTGGCCCCTCAGCCGCTGGAAAATCCTCATTGGCTAGGGTGATTTTGGGTTTGTGGCCCTTAGCCAGTGGAAAAGTTAGGCTTGATGGAGCAGATATTTTTCAATGGGATAAGGAGGATTTAGGAAAACATATAGGTTACCTCCCACAAGATATAGAACTTTTTGAGGGGACGGTGAGCCAAAATATTGCACGATTTACCAAAGTGAATCCTCAAAAAGTGGTGGAAGCTTCTAAAAAAGCGGGAGTTCATGATATGATTTTGAGACTTCCAGATGGATATGATACGATGATTGGAGCTGGTGGGGCTACACTTTCAGGGGGGCAGAGGCAACGGATTGGATTTGCTAGAGCGATTTATGATAATCCTGTTTTGGTGGTTTTGGATGAGCCAAATTCAAATTTAGATGACCAAGGTGAGATGGCATTAATAAGAGCGGTGCAGGTACTAAAGGCAAATAAAACTACTGTAATTATAATTACTCACCGACCTGCAATTTTGCAAGTTACAAATAAATTAGCTATGATTCAACAGGGGTCTTTAAAAAAATATGGTAAGACAGGTGAAGTTTTGGCAAAAAAAGAGGTAGTTAGAAAAATTAAACCTAAAAAGCCCCCAGAAAATTTGAACCAATCCCCAGTTAAGGAGAAATAATGGAAAAAGAGACCGAAAAAATCAAGATGCCCAAAGTCACAACTGCACCAATAATCTCCTTTGGGCTTTTTGTAGTTTTTGTAGTTTTTGGAGTGATGGGTGGCTGGATGGCTTATGCTCCATTGGCTAGTTCCTCCATCGCAATTGGGCAAGTTTCTGCAGATTTGGATAAAAAAACGGTTCAGCATCTTGAGGGGGGTATAGTTGATAATATCTATATCAAAAATGGGGACAAGGTCAAAAAGGGGCAGATTCTCCTAAAGCTTAAAGATGTTCAAATAAAAGCTCAACTTAAAATTATGCTCTCTCAATATCAAGATAGAATCGCTTTGTATGCTAGACTCAAAGCCCAAAGAGATGATAAATCAAAAATTGCATTTCCAAAAGAGCTTAATGATAAAGAGATAATTAATGACCAAAAAAATATTTTTACGACGGCTAAAAAATTGATGCAGGATGAAAAAACGATTGGTAAAAAACGAAAAAAACAGTTAGCAAATCAAATTAGTGGTTTGAACTCCTTGATAAAAAGTAGAAAAAATAGATTACACTCTATTAAAAAACAAAGTTTGGAGTGGGAGGAGTTGTATGCTCAACGGTTGGTAGATAAGCTCAAAATTCAAGATTTAAATCGTGAAAAAAATCAGATTGAGGGCGATGTGGCAAATACCCAAGCGGAGATTGCAAAACTTAGAGAGCAGATGAGTGAGCTTGATACTCAGCAACTTTTAAGGGAAAAAAATTTTAAAAAAGAGGTTTTACAAACATTGGTTGATGTTAAATCATCTATCTCAGATTTGCAGTCAAAAATTATTGCGGTGCAAGATACTCTAACTCGAACAAAGGTTATAGCTCCCGTTGATGGTACGATTGTGGGGTTGAATCTGCACACAATTGGAGGGGTGATAAGTTCAGGTACACCAATACTTGAGATTGTCCCCACCAAATCAAATTCGCAACTTTTGGTGGTGGCTCAGGTGCAAACGACCGATATTGATAAAGTCAAAGTTGGATTGTCTTCTGAGGTGATGTTTAGTGCTTTTGATACAAAAACAACTCATCCCATTGATGGCAAAATCATCTATCTTTCTGCAGATGCTTTTATCGACCAAGCTACGGGAATGCCCTATTATGAGGCAAAAATCGAGATAACCAAAAAGGGTTTAGAACAGTTGAGGGAGTATAAATTCCGATTAGTTACAGGAATGCCAGCTCAAATTATGATAAAACTTGATGACAGAACTGCACTTAATTATCTAGTCAAGCCATTTACGGATATGCTCGTAAAGGGATTTAATGAGGAATAATCTAATTTTCGCTACCCTTTTTATGGCAAGTTTGGCAGATGCTCAAGTGCTTAGTTTTTCAAAAGCTTATGAGATGGCGGTTGAGAATTCACACCAAATCAGATCTTCTCTCTATCAATTAGAGGCAAATAAGCAAAAAATTGTGCAGGAAAAATCGGCTTGGTATCCACAGATAAATTTTACCGCATCTCATAGAAAGACGGAGTTTGAGATAAATCACCTTCAACATAGGGATGATTATGATTTGATTGAAAATTCAACCGATTTGTCGCTGTTGTTAAAGCAGACAGTTTATGACCCCGCAATCGATGGGAGAATTGATATAGAAAACTTAAGAATTAAATTAAATCTTGCCCAAATTAAGCTTCAAAAACAGGATTTAGCAAAAAAAGTTTTACAAATTTATCTGAATATTTTAAGCTCCAAAAATAAAATTAATCTTTATAATTCGAGATTGAAATTTAATAGATTAAAACTCAAAGCGATTTCAAAGAAATATGAGATGCAACTAGCGAATAAGATGGAGCTGTTTGAGATAAAAGTGGATATAAATACTTTGAGGATTGATTTGCAAAAAGAGCAGGAGATGGTGAAGTTATATCGTTTTAATTTAGAACATTTGATAGGGGAATTTGAGCAGAAGTTGCCAGAGATAGATTTAAATAGGGTGAATTTAAATAAAATAGAGTTAATGTCCAAAATTGTAACCGAAGATGAAAAATTTTTATCTAATATAAAAATAAAACAAGCTATAATTTCAAAAAATTTATCTAAAAAAGAGATTAGAAACTCCAGTATGGGGCATTTACCAAAGATAAGTTTAAATGCAAGTTATAATAAATTTATATCTGAAGATGCAGGTGTGGATTATGAGAATACAAAAAAGATAATGTTGGAGTTTAGAATTCCACTTTATCAGGGTGGATATGTGGAGTCAAAAATTTTATCGGCTAAGCTTCAGTATAGTTCTGCAAGTGAAGATTTTATCTCAGTAAAAAAAGAGATTCAGATAGAGTATGAGCAGTTTTTGCTCTCATTTAATTCTGCCAAAAAATCGATAACTCTCTATAAAGAGGCGATGGCATCAGCAAAATTGTATTTAGATTCAATATCTCAGGGTTTCAAAAATGGTTTAAAAAGTTCTGTGGATTTAGAGGAAGCCCAAAATCGAGTAAATGAAGTTGAGTATAAATATGTGGAAAATCTTTATGATATAATTGAGAGTTATGCAAAATTATTGATTTTGTCAGATAGTTTTGAAAACTTAAATTTGATAGATGAAATTGTAAATTAGATAGATGAATGGGTAGCCTTGCCCAACAATAGGGCAAATTAAAATTAGGAAGTTTAGTGAATTACATATTGATATTATCGGGGCTATTTTTGGTCATAGCGATTTTGAGTTCGGGGTATAAAGAGCGGGGAGGATTCAAGTCATTATTTAAATCAGTAACTATTTTTATATTTTTTGTTATAACTATAATCTATCTGAATGCTAATTATTTTACAAACGATGGGGTCACGGAAGATGTAGTTTTGACTCTACTTTATGGACTTGGAGGAGCTGGATTTGGAGAGTATAAATTTTTAATTATCGCTTCTGTACTCTCTTTGATTTTGAGTCTGGTTTTTGGATATTTTTATTATAAATATTTTAGAAAAATTAAAAAAATCCCTCACAGCAAAAAAGTTTTTATACATAATATATTTTTGATTTTGGCTTTTTTAACTCATCCATTTGTGGCAAATATATATAAAATCTACAATGATAATACTCAAAAAGCGAGAGATGATTTTCATAAATTTTACAAAATTCCTACAAAAGATGAGACACATAATGGTTTTAATTTAGTTTATATCTATGCGGAGAGTTTGGAGAGAACCTATTTTGATAAGAGTGTTTTTCCAAATTTGATGACTGATTTAGGGGAGATTAAGGATAAAAGTATCGATTTTTCAAATATTCACCAGATGGTTGGTGGGGGAAATACGATTTCAGGGATGATTAGCTCTCAATGTGGTGTGCCTTTATTTGCTCCATTTCATGCAAATGGAAGTAGTGGAATGAAAAATTTTTATGGTGGGGCTAAGTGTTTTGGGGATGTTTTGTCTGAATCTGGTTATCATTTAACTTATATGCAGGGGGCTTCGCTGAATTTTGGAGGTAAAGATAATTTTTATAAAACCCATAAATTTAATGAGATAATTGGTAAAAAAGAGTTGAGAAAATCATTAGATAATAAAAAATATTTAAATGGTTGGGGGCTTTATGATGATTCTGCTTTGGATTTAAGTTACCAAAAATTTGAAGAGTTATCGGAAAAAAAACAAAATTTTGCATTTCTACTACTGACACTAGATACTCATCATCCAAATGGACACCCTTCAAAAAGTTGTGATGATAGAAAATATGGTGATGGCAAAAATAAAATTTTAAATGCGGTAAAGTGTAGTGATTATTTGATTTCAAAATTTATTAAAAAGATTCAAAATTCACCTTATGGAAAAAATACTATAATTGCTTTGAGTTCAGACCATTTAGCTATGAAAAATACAGCAACTAATATTTTAAAAAAGCAAAATCGAAGAAATCTTTTTTTGATTTTTGACCCTCGAAAAGATGATTATCAAAATATAGATAAAAATGGTTCTACATTAGATATAGGCTCTACTCTTTTGGATAGGCTAGATATTAATTCATCTATTGGACTTGGCAAAAATTTATTTAAAGAGAACTCACTCTATTCTGCTAAATTAAATCAACAATTGCAGGGATGGCGAAAAGATATATTGAAATTTTGGCAATTTGCAAAGATTAAGGATAGCTATGAAGTGAATTTAGTGGAAAAAAATATTAAAATTGGAAGTAAAATTTATGATTTTCCATCTATTATTAGAATTACTGAAAATAATTTAACAAATCCAATTTTTAGTTTTAATGGCTCTAAAAAATTGGCATATCACATACCTCTTTTTGATAAATCTCAAAAGTTTATTTGGATTGATAAGTGTGAAAAGATGAATGAAATTTTTGAGAAAAATTATGAACAAAAAACTTGTATATCGCAGGGAACTTTGATGGGGGATATTGAAATATTTCCATTAGATACAAACCTAACCAAAATCTCTACAAAAAATCTCTTTAATGATTCAAAATTTTTTTATGAGGATAATTTATATAAAAAGCGAGTATATAATATATTTAATTTCTTAAATATTAAGGAGGATATTCATATAAATTTTCTCTATCCTAAATATCCTAAAATTGTAAAATTTGTTAAAGGATTGTCTGTTATTGAGGGATTTGGTAGATGGTCGGATGGTGAAAAGATAGAGATTAGATTTAGAAAACAATTACCGAAAAATTTCAAAATGACTCTAGTTGCAAGGGCCTTTGAAACCAATATTAATAAGCCTGTAAAGATAATTATAGGAAAAACGGTGAAATATTTTACTATAAAAGATAAGAATCTTAACCACTATGAGATAAATTTTAATTGTCCCTCATCGAGTGATAGAATCTACATAATTCCCCCAACTCCCACTAGTCCGAATGAACTAAATGGGGGGGCGGATATGAGAAAACTGGGAATTGGTCTTGGTATTTTAAATATAGAATCAAAAATTAATAATACTCTAAAAAAGAATAAAACAAAATTGATAGAGTTGTATTTAGCAGTTTTAAAAAGAGTTCCAGATAAGGCAGGATTTGATTATTGGTTGGGAGAAATTGAATATGGAAATATGCTAATAGAGGATATAGCAGATATATTTTTTCAAGGAATTGAAGCTCAGGGAAAATATCCAAATACTCTTTCCAACGAAGATTTTATGGATAAAATTTATCTGAATTTAATAGATAGAAAACCTATTGAAGCGGAAAAAGATTATTGGAAAACTAAGATTGATAATAAAGATATTCCAAAGAATAAATTTATATTTTTTCTTATAGATAAGATAAAAGTAAATGGAGATAAAGATTATGAATTGCTAAAAAATAAAATTTTAATTTCACGATATTTCGCAATTGAGCTTGGTCTAAATGATGCAAAAAAAGCAAAAAATATTTTAAAAAATATTACAAGTGAGACTCAAAGTGTTATAAATGCCAAATTATTGCTAAAATAGAAAGGAAAAAATCAAATGAAAAAAAAAGTTTTTATTACTGGTATAGATAGTTTTACAGGAGTTCACTTAGCTACCTATTTAGAAAAATTTAACTATGAAGTTTGTGGTTCAAGTTACACTCACCGCAAAAATAAAGATAGCTATTTGTGTGATATTTCTGATAAAAATCAGATAAAAAATATTTTGAAAAAAGTAAAACCAGATTTTGTGATTCATCTTGCAGGAATCTCTATGACAAATCTTGAAAATCGAGAAAATTATTATAATATAAATACACTTGGGGCTATAAATATTTTGGATAGTTTGATTGAATTAAATCAAAACCCTCAAAAAATTATCTTGGCTAGTAGTGCAGTTGTTTATGGAAATCAAAAAAATCAGAAATTAAAAGAAAAATTTTGCCCACAACCTATAAATCATTATGGAGTTAGCAAATATGCGATGGAGGTTATGGCAAAAAATTATTTCGATAAACTAAATATTATAATCTCTCGACCATTTAATTATAGTGGAATTGGGCAAAAAGATAATTTTTTAATTACTAAAATTATAAAGCATTACAAGGAAAAGAAAAAAATTATTGAGCTTGGTAATATTAAAGTCAAAAGAGAGTTTAATGATATTTTATTTGTATGTGAAGTTTATAGAAGATTTTTAGAGACAAAGAAAAAGTCAGAAGTGGTTAATATTTGCTCAAATCGAGCGATAAAATTGCTAGATATAATTGATATTATGGATAAAATTGCAGGATATAAGATAAAGATAGAGATAAATCCACAATTTGTGCGAAAAAATGAGATTAAAAAATTGACAGGTTGTCCCGATAAACTGCATTTAATGATAGGCAAAATCAAACAAAAAAAATTTAAAGAAACTCTAAGAGAAATTTATGAAAGCTAAAGTTATAATAGATGGATTGTCACTGCTTTCACCGCTTACTGGAGTTGGTCGATACAATTATGAGATAGCTTCACGGTTAGAAAAATCCAAAAAACTTGATTTAAGCTATTTTTATGGTTATTATTCTAAAAAACTTATACAAACTCACCAAAATTCAAAATTAAAAAATCTAAAGGCATTTATCAAAAAAATTCCATTAGCAAAAAAAATTACAAGAAAAATTTTAATGATTTTGAGTAGATTTTATACCGTGACTTATGATATTTATTGGCAACCAAATTTTATACCCCTCACCGAGATAAAAGCTAAAAAAGTTGTAACTTCTATTCACGATTTTTCATCAATCTTATACAAAGAGTTTCATCCAAAAGAGAGAGTTGAGTATTTTGAAGAGTATTTTTTTAAAAATATAAAAAGAAGTGATATGATAATTTGCTTTTCAGAATTTACAAAAAATGAAATTTTGAAATATTTTGATTTCACTGAGGATAAGATAAAAGTAATACATCACGGAGTAAAAAGTGATTTTCTAAAAACTTATGATGATTTAACCCTAGATTTTGAAATTCCCAAAAAATTTATTTTAACGGTGGGAAGTATTGAGCCACGAAAAAATTTAATAGGGTTGCTGAAAGCTTATAACAATTTAGATGAAAATTTAAAAAAAGAGTATAAATTAGTGTTAGTTGGCTTTAAGGGTTGGGAAAATGGTGAAATAATGAAACTCATCAATCAAAATAAAACTAACATTCATTATCTGGGTTTTGTGAGCGATGAAGAGTTAGCAAAAGTTTATCACTTAGCTACACTTTTTGTATTTCCCTCATTTTATGAGGGTTTTGGTTTACCTCCACTTGAAGCGATGGCTTGTGGAACTCCCGTTATCAGCTCAAATCTAACCTCTCTTCCAGAAGTTTGCGAAGATGCAGTTTTGTATTGTAATCCCCACGACGAAAATGATATAAAAAATCAGATGAAAAAAATTTTAATAGATAAAAATCTTCAAATGGAATTAAGTAGCAAAGGTAAAAAACAGGCTCAAAAATTTAGTTGGGAAAAATCTGCCCAAGCCCACTTAGAGATTTTTTTAAATATTTAGACAATGAGAATAAAATCTATTGCCTTTTTTTTGCTTGTTTGATTTTTTGAGCTAATTGGTGAACAGTCATTGCATAAAATGCACTATGATTATATCTTGTAATAGCATAAAAATTTTTCGCTCCCATCCATAATTCATCAAAATCATATCTAGGCAATTTTATAAGAGAGATTTTTTTATCATAAACAAAAGTATATTTAGGAGTGATATTATAAGTTTGGTCAAGAGTTGCAATATTATATCGTGTGTTATATCCAGTTTTCAATTGTCTAAATCTATTACCCACATATTTTGCCCTCACCGCTACCACTTGACCAGTCCTCCAACCATTTTTTTTGAAATAATTTGCGATACTTCCTATCATATCCTTAGGATTCCATAAATCTCTAACACCATTTCTATCAAAATCTACACAAAAAATCTTAAAATTACTTGGCATAAATTGCCCCCAACCCAATGCCCCAGCATAGGAGCTATTAATTTTTTCAACCTCTAATTTTTCACTTTTTGCCATCACCAGCAAACTCTCTAACTCTCTTTGAAAAAACGATGCTCTTCTGTGTTTCGTAAATGCCAAAGTCGCCAATGAATCAAAAGCGGGGTATTTTCCTGTATTAGTGCCAAAATAACTCTCAATAGATAAAATTCCTATAATATATTCAGGTGGAACACCATAAATTTTTTGTGCCTTTGCCAAAGTTTTTTTGTGCTTTTCCCAAAAAATTAGCCCCTTTTTGATATGGTCAT
This sequence comes from Campylobacterales bacterium, assembly GCA_029932985.1. GTDB lineage: Bacteria > Campylobacterota > Campylobacteria > Campylobacterales > JAOZPA01 > JAOZPA01. The sequence continues at coordinate 9,984 of JAOZPA010000018.1, read as the reverse complement.
CAGTTATTCGATATTTGGTATATCGCCCCCATTCGCCTCTTTTTATATTTGGAATTTTAAAAAATGTTCTTTTCGTGCGGGGTTTTGGGACTACATATTTGGAGAGGTCATCTTTATATTCAGGTGCAATAAAAATCAAAGCTTCAAATTGAAATTTAGTTTTTGAAAAGAGTTTGTTCAATCTATTTCTATCAAATTCTCGTTTTTTGACCAATCGATTGATAAACCCTTTTACCTTTTCATTATCTTGAAAATAGCCCTCTAATTTATAATTTCTAACCTCAATCTTTCTCTCAATAATTATTAAAGATTCAATAATCATATTAAAAAGTGCAAAAAATCCAAACAGTAAAAAAGCATATATCATCAATATCATAAAAAATTTTGTCATCTAAGTTATTAATTTCTCTTTGTCAAAAAAACTACTTTCGTGAATATGTGAAAAAGATGCTTTGAGTGAACGAAAAAGTTTAGGATTATCCTGCTCCATATTATATAGAAGCTTTTTGGTCTCCGCTCTGGCATGAGGCATTTTAATATCAAACCGCATCGCTGGGCAATTCTCATCACCAATCGTTTCTATATTATTGGTCATTGCAAAATTTGCCAACTGTTTTTCCCTAGTCATAATCAGCGGACGAATCACCAAAAGTCCATTTTGAGCCCTATAAATTGGAGGCATCGACCGCAGTGAACCATTATATAAAAAATTCATAAAAAAACTCTCTACTGCATCATCTAAATGGTGAGCTAAAGCTATTTTATTAAATCCATTTTCAATCGCATAGGAATACAAAGCCCCTCGTCGCATTCGTGAAAAAAAGCTACAAAATGATGAATTTTTTCTGATTTTCTCTTTTGAAAGCTCATAAGTATTGGTTTCTATAACTTTATGAGCTATATTATTTTCTTCACAATGATTTGATAAATAATCAAAATTCTCACCCATCCCGTATGAGACTGTCGCAGTTGCAAACTCAAAATTAAATGGTGTGACTTTGACCTGTCTTTGCAAAATATGGGCTAAAGTTAGCGAATCCTTACCACCACTAAGTCCTAATAAAACTCGGTCGCCCTCCTCTATTAAATTATACTGGGCATTTGTTCTGCCAACAACTCTTGTTAATTTTTTACTTATTTTTATGTTTGATTTCAAAATTTACCTATATTAATATTTCTATTTTAATAGAACTTTTATCTTGCAACTTTTTAAAATCATTATCAAATGTAACTATTTTATTGCAATATTTTTGAGCAACTACAAGATGAATTATATCATTTATGTTTTTACAAAAACCTATCTCTTTACAAATATCATAAGCTTGTATTATCTCTTTAGAAGATATTTCACTTTTTATAAATTTAGAAAAAAAATGAATTTTATCACTATTCTCTTTTTCTATTTTTAATTTAGCAAGAACAAAAATATATTCACTCATAACAAGAGGTGAAATAAAAAATAGACCATTTGTTATAGCTTCATCTATCAAATTTTTAGATAATATTTGCTTTGTCTTATCTTGATTAATTGTAAAATAAACCAATACATTGGTATCAAAAAATATCATTATTCATCTCTTTATCTAATGATACAATATCTATATTTTTATCTACTTCACTTTTATGCTTACTTAAATTTCTAAACTCTTTAAGAAGTTCACTATTAATTTTTTGTTGCATCTCTAAAGCTTTTGCCATTATTTCATATCTTTCTTTAGAAATTAAAACAGCTTCAATATGATTATTCTTTAAAATTGCAAGTTTTTCAATAGTGTTAGATTTAAGCCAAAAAAGATAAGAGGTGAATTTTTTGGAAAATTCAGGTAGAGCAATAAGTTCATGACTTGAATAGGTGACCATTTTAATCCTTTTTTTGTTTCTAATTATTATTAAGCTTTACAACCCCAAACGGAAATTTTATTTTCGTTGGGGGACTAAAGCTTTATTAGCTGTTAGATACAGCTTTTTTAACCTCTTCGTTTGATTTAACAACTTCACCACTTCCGTGGATTACTGATGGGATACATCCTGTGCAGATATGCACCTCTTCGCCTCTACAATGAGCAGTTATAAATACAACTTTATCCACATTATTTGCCACAGTTAGACACACATTACACACTTGTTTTGAATCAATTAGCATTCAAATCCTTTAATATTTTTTGAGGTTATATTATACATTTTCAAAATAAAAACCTGCTTAAAGTAAATTCAAAGTTAATTTTAATATTTAAAAGAGTAAAATTTAATAATAGATAAAAAAAGGATTGAAAATGAGAACGATTAAGGTTATTGGAATTTTGGCATTAGTTAGCCAACTTTATGCACTAGATGATGGATTTGATTTTGGAGGAGAGGGAACTGGCTGTGATGGAGGCAGTGGAACTTTTGAGCAGTCAATTTCAGATTTTGAGGGAGATTATGAAAATGTAGTTACCGTGGGTGAAATTCCTGTGGGGTTAAAAGATGTGCAGATTTCACTTAAAAGTGACAAAGATGTGGATATTCGACTCTATGCGGAGGATGGTGAAAAGATTGTGCATTGGCCCTATGGGATGTTAAATGGTGCAAATAAAGCCACAGGGACTTATAATGGTGTGAGTATTGAATATAGTGGATATAACGGTGATGGCACGGGGTTAGGGCATGAGTATATTACGATTGCAGGTACAACTCAAAATAGTTTTACGATGAAGGCATTTGGTTACAAAGCGGGATTTGCAAAGGTGGATTATTCGTGG
>JAOZPA010000018.1:0-7143 GCA_029932985.1 Campylobacterales bacterium | reverse complement strand
TGAAGAACCAGTGATTGAATCTTCTTGCCCAACCATTACAAATGAAAATTTCACAGATGTTTTTCCTAGTGCAGATGTAAAATGGAGTGCTAGTGGAAGTGGGGTGAGTGATATTGCAGCAGCATTTAATAATGCAAGGTCTAAAGATTCGACGATTTCTAAGGAGTTGATTATGCCATCTCAGAGTGAGTGGGATACGATGAGTAATCAGCAGAAAGCTTTGTATCTTACGAATAGGGAGCGATATGATAGGGGAATTAAGCCTTTTGAGGGGGTTGATGCAAATGTGGTGAGTGTGGCTCAAAATTATGCTCAACTGCTTTATGATACGGGGAAATTTGGGCATACGGAAGATGGGTCGCCGTGGAATAGGCTTGATAGTGTTGATTTGATTAAAAATAATAAAGATTTTTTTGCTTATGGCGAAAATCTAGCTGCAATGGCAGGGTCAAACTATCAAACAAATCCTATTGCAAAATCTATTTATATGTGGATTTATGATGATTCAGGCTCGGCTTGGGGACATAGAAAATTTTCTCTAGCAACTTTAGATGACAATAGCGGTGAAGCAGGGGCTGAGGGGCTGATTGGTTTTGGAATTGTAGAGGGTGACAATTATGGTCTTTATGAGGGATGGAAAAGCTCGATTGTGGTGATGAATGCTTTTGACCCATCATCTAGTTGGAATCATACAAATACTCAGAAAGTTTCAATCTGTACTCCTAATAATTAAAATATTAAAAAGTTTATGGTATAATTTTTGGATTATACCAATTCTTAAAGGAAAAAGATGAAAAAAATGATAATATCTGTAATTGTTGCAGGAATTTTATTTGTGGGGTGTGGAAGTGATAGTGAGGATGAAAATCTAACTGATTATAATAATATTCAAGTTCCCGTACCAGAGCTAGAAGTTCCAGAAGTCAATCTTACGACTCCTAGGTTAGATACAAATATTTCAGTCCCCCAAATCGATGTGGATACTCCTACGATTAATCAGCCATCAGTTGATGTGCCAGAGATTGATGTAGATACACCTAGTGTTCCTGAAATAAATGTGACAACTCCAGAGATTGAGATTCCTGAAATAGAGATTGAAACTCCAGAAATCCAAACCCCTAAAGTTTAATATTTAATATCTTTTCCACCTTTTTAATTTTAAAGAGGTGGATTTTTTAACTTTTTATCTTGCTTTTTGTAAAATTATATGTAGGTTTTCGTGGAGTTTTTGCAACAATCTTTCACTATTTTTAAGCTCTTCGATAGATTGAATTGCTATATCTTCGCTATTATTCACAAAAGTTATCAAATCTTTTTTCTCTTTTTCATCCATATCTAATTTTTGAATATCAATATCTATAACATCGCCAATATTGCTAAGTTCGGTTGTAATTTTTTCTGAAGCTTGAATCGCTTTTTGGGCATCGAGAATCATATCATCAACACTGGCAATAAATCTTTGCAGATGGGAGTTTGCCTCAATAAGTTCATTTTTGCCCAAGCAATTATTTACTAAAGTTGATTTATCCACAGATTTAGGCATACAGCTAGATAAAATTTTGGAATCATCTAGGAATTTTGTGAAGTTTCTCTCAATTTTTTTGATGAGAAAGGCGGAGTAAAGCATAATCAAAAGGGCGATTAATCCCAAGATATATTCAATTTTTTCAATTAAATCTCGTTGTTTTTTGCAATGAGTGGAATATACAAAAACCATTTGGTCAGTCGCATTTAATAGAGACATATTGGAATACTGCACATATTTAATAATCTCATTTATACGACTTTGTAGCTCAATGAGATTTTTTGCCTCAATTGAGTATCTATTCCAAAAGTTTATATTTTTGTCAATTGCACTTTTTAGTTTTTTTATCTCAATCAAATTTTCAGTCTTAGCAAACTCTCGTATGGTCTCATCATAGAGAGAATATATCTTAAAAAATTCACTATAATATCGAGGGTCGGAGCTATTTAGGTATAGCAGAAGTTGAAACATCATCCGTTGCGATAGCATTCGTTGTCGCCCTGAGAGGTCTATAAATTTGCCATCTACACTATTTTTGACCATCTCTTTGACAATATTATCGGACAATCTCAAAAGGAGAAGATTTTGATTATAGACAAATTTTCGGTCTTCACGGATTTTGGAAATCAAGCTTTTAAATGCAAAAACATTTTCTTTAAATGGAATCCACAACTTTTTAACCGAAATTAATTGCTGTTTTATCAGCGGTGAGGGGGCTTTGTAGATACCTTTATCTTCGTTGCCATCCATCAAATCAACCAAGTTTTTATCAAAATCTCTAATGCTATCTAAAATGGTATTTGAACAGATACCATCAGTCGAGGCTAGATGAAACACCTCTTTTGTGATTTTTTGAGTTATCATTCTCTGTGTTCCTGCAACATCTATCACATTTGAATCGGTTTTGCCTTTTTGATTAATGTAGTAGAGAGAAAAGAGAATTGTGATTATGATTAAAGATAATGCACCGCCTATAAATTTAATTTGATTAGTTATCTTGCCCATAATTATCCTTCAAAAATATCTTTTAGCCCCTCGGGGTCTAGTATATCTAAAGTGCTTCTAGTCGCTTTTATCAAACCTCGTTTGTTTAATTTATTTAAAATTCTCGAAAGAGTTTCTGGCTGAATATTTAACCGATAAGCCATCTCCTGTTTTTTGAGAGTTTTAAAAACTTCAAAATCATTTATCAAGGTATAAGCCACCTTTGCCACACCATCATAGACCAATTCTCGATTTATCAAACACTCAAGCATCATCGCTTTTTGAGCAAAAATTTGAGTTAATTTCAATAAAATCTGTGGATGGGATAGGCAAAAATTACTAAAAAGCTCAAAATTTATTATCAAAACTTCACAATCGACCTTGCATTCAATATTTCCAAAGCAAACAATATTTTCGTTTAGGGTACTGATTTTTGTAATCAAGCTATCATCAGTCAAATTATAGAGAAAAATCTCATTGTTAAATCTATCAACCTTATAAACTTTTACCTCACCTTTTTTGAGATAATAAAGCTCTTTTTTGACCTCTTTTTCGTAATAAATTATGTCATTTTTGACAAACTCTTTTATACGAATAAACGAAGCAATCTCCGCTAACTCCTCATCATTTAACCCCTCAAACAGTGATAAATATTTTATATCTTTAATAAGTGCTAATTTACTCAAACGATTACCATTTCTAAATTTTTAATTTCGTGCCGTGTATTATATCTAAAATTAACTAATTCCATCTATAAAACTTCTCACATATTTATCTTGTGAACTTCTAAAAATATTAGGTTCACCCTTTAAAATCATCCTCCCCTTGTGCAGAAGAGCCATTTTATCCGCCACCTTAAAACTCTCAGCAATATCGTGACTAATCACAACAGCAGTAGTATTTAACTCCTTTTGCATCTTAATTATCAATCGACTAATCAAATCACTTGTAATCGGGTCAAGCCCACTTGTAGGCTCATCATATAAAATCACCTGCGGTTCTAAAATAATCGTCCGTGCCAAACCAACCCGCTTTTGCATCCCTCCACTAATCTCTTCAGGATACAATTTTATAACCTCCTTCGGCACAAGCCCCACAATTTCCAACTTCTCAAAAACCTTTTTTTCAATCTCTTTTTTGCTATTTTTGGTGTGTTCATTGAGTGGAAATGCAAGATTTCCAAAAATATCCATACTATCAAACAAAGCTCCACTCTGAAACAAAAATCCAATCTTTTTCCGTATCTCCAAAAGCTCTTTGCCCGTTGCCTTTGCAATATCCATCCCATCAAACAAAATCTCACCACTCGTAGGTTTTAAAAGCCCTATTATATGTTTTATAGTCGTTGACTTGCCACTTCCACTTCCACCCAAAATTACAGTCGTTTTGTTTTTCTCAATATCTAGCGATATGCCATTCAGCACAGTTTTCTCACCAAATTTTTTAACTAAATTTTTGATTTGAATCATATTGTCTCTTAAATTAAAAGCTCTCTATGACCCTTTTTAATATGCTCAATCAACTTCACAATCTCCAAAAAGCCAACCTCCACATCTTCATCAAAAACCTCATCAATCGACTCAATATAAAGCTCAAGCACCTTTTCTAAACTACTTTTTTTGAACCCTGCATAATAAAAAGCCACATTTATCATATCAAAAACTTCCGTCGAAAGCTCCTCATTTTCCTGTTTTAACTGCTCTATCTCTTCTCTTAAATTCATCTACCACTCCTTTGGTTTATTGTTGGGCAATGCACCCCTATCATTCTTTTGTTTTAGATATTTATGTTGATACCATTTGAAAGTGGTTTGATACTTTCATATTTAGTTCTAATCTCAACCTCTTTTAGCATTCCTGAAATCTGTTTTTTCAAATCTTTATACTCAAAACTATCTTTAAGATTTTTGATATATGCCCCACTTGCATTTTTGTGTCCACCACCTCCTGCTAAATCTTTAGCCAGTTGAGCCACATCTAGTCGATTATTTGCTCTTAGTGAAATCGCTTTTTTACTAGAAATATCTATGAAAAATGCAAATTCTGGATTTTTCACCAAAAATAGATTTCCAATAACTGAAATACTACCAACTCCCCAAGTTAAAAGTCCCTTTTGACCATTGAAATAGATTGTCAAATCATCCTGTTTTTCTGCCAAAAGTTTGACCATATAGTTTGCCACTAAATTATCTAAAGTATCATTTTTGTCAATTTTGAAAAAATTCTTTTTGAGCTGATGAATTTTATCATCTAATTTTATATTTGCTTTTGCTGATGTGAAATAGTTCATCGCTCCTTTCATTAGTGAAAATCTATACTCTACATTTTTACGAGGAAACATATTTTTATTTATCTCTCTTGCATCACTTATGAGTTTCATACACACTTTTCCAAGCTCAAAATATTGGTCTCTATCTTTCCAAATATCCACCGCATTTACAACTTTTGAAAAAAGCTCTAACTCCTCATTTGCTCCATATTTAAAGCTAAAATATTCATAAGTTATCAAAGTGGCACATCTCTTATCATCTAAAAAATACCAATCATAAGTTTGGCTACAAAATTTCCCTGTGATATGGTGGTCGAGTAGTAAAATTGTCACATTATCTTTTGTCTTGACCCACTCATCTAAATTTTTTGCTTGGTCTCTGGTAAGATTTAAATCTGTAATCAAAATCATACACTCTATATTCTCTTTCTGGATATTTGCCATCAAAGTTTTTAGTCTATGTTCTATCTCTTTTCCATAATTTGAATTATAAAATTCAATATTTTCAAAATAGTTTTTTGCCACTAATTGACATCCATAACCATCTAAATCAATATGTGAAAGATGGTGTACTTTTAATTTTTGCATATAATTTCCTTTCCATAATTATTTATACTTTTCCCTATTTTCATTGGGTACTCTTGCGGGGACTTAAGCCTGAGCTTCTATCAAATCTTTCAAAGTCATCTGCTGTAAAAAATCACTCAATTTATTTTGGAAATGGTTCAAAAAATTCCAAATACTACAATAATCTCCTTTTGCACTTGGACAATTATTTCTATTTGATGAGCAAAAAAATACCTCCACAACTTTCTTTTCCGCCGCTTCTATAATCTCTTTTATCGTAATCTCTTCTGGTTTTCGTGCCAATAAAAAACCGCCTCCCGTCCCCCGATAGGATTTAACGATTTTTCCCCTAGCTAGAGCTTGTAAAACTTTTGCCAAAAAACTCTTTGAAATATTTAATCGCAGAGCCAATTTATCCGCCCCGAGAGGCTTTTTTTCATTCGACAAAATAGCAAGGGATAAAAGTGCATATTCACTGGCCCTAGTTAATAACATCTGGTAAATCCCTTTATTTTTAATTCAGACAAAAATTGTATTAAATAAAGACTTAATCTAAGGTTATATATAATAACTATATAAAATAAGATAAGAAAAAGGAATTAAATGCACTATTTAACAATTTTTGGTAACCCAGTTTCACATTCGGTCTCGCCATATATGCACAATTTAGCGATGAGAGGGCTGAAGCAAAATGGAGTTTATAGTAGATATAAATTGGAAAATGGCAAAGAGTTGAGGGAGAAATTTTTTAATTTAGGGATAGATGGGGCAAATATTACAATCCCTCACAAAGAGGAAGCTTATGCAATTTGTGATGAGATTCGAGGGGTGGCTAGGGAGATAAAAACGGTAAATACGATTGTCAAAAAGGGGGATAAATTGATAGGTTATAACACCGATGCCTCTGGATTTTATGAGTCTATAAAGGATTTCGAGGTTAAATCTGCGGTGATTTTGGGGGCTGGGGGGACGGCAAAAGCTCTGGCATATTACCTACGAAAAAAGGGGATTGAGATAACTGTCATCAACCGAAGTGAAAAACGATTGAACTATTTTGTGGAAAGAGATTTCAAAACTTTTTCGTGGCAAACTTTTGAGGATTTGGAGAGTTTTAAATTTGACTTAGTGATAAATACCACCTCTGCAGGTCTCGAAGATGATAGCCTCCCAGCTCCTCTAAATATAATGGAAAAATTGCTTAAAAATGGCAAATATGCCGTGGATGTGATTTATAATATTGATACTCCATTTTTGCAACTGGCTAAAAAATTTAATCTAATTTCAAAAGATGGTAAGGAGATGTTACTCTATCAAGGGGTCATCGCTTTTAACCACTTTTTTAATGATATTTTTGAGCTAAATGAGATTACAAATGAGATGAAAAAAGCTTTTGATTAGTGTTTGGCAGCGCACCCCTAAATTTAGGGGTAATATAAATTTCATTAAATCAAAATTTTTATAATCGTCCAAATTGTCAACTACTTTTAATAATTTATGAAAGATGCCATTTTTATCATATTATAGTACAAAAGGTTTAAGTCCCTCATCGATATTTATTTTTCTTGTCGCACCATTTGGATAATCTCATTTTTGACAAATTTTAAATTTCTATAAATTCCTTTTAATTCATCTAATTTAATGCTATTAAAAGCCTCTGATATAAAATATTGATATTTATCCTTCCCTAATTTTTCTAATATTACAAAATACCAATCTTTTCCAATTATAAAAGCTCCTCGAATACTTTTGGTTTTATTTAGTTCCACCGCCGAAATCATCTCTGCCAAAAGTTGCGGTTC
>JAOZPA010000092.1 GCA_029932985.1 Campylobacterales bacterium | reverse complement strand
CAAGCGATGAACTTTCTGGAAAATGGACTGGAAAAAATGATGAGGCAATAAAAAATTTCCGTTTGGGGACTTTAACTTTTTTAGCTATAATATTAGAAAAAAGGAAAAAAAAATGAAAAAAATGAAAAAAATACCTTATGGGATGAGTGATTTTAAGGAGATTAAGAGAGATAATTATTATTATATTGATAAGACGGAATTTATTGAGAGGATTGAGGATAATAGTAATTTTCTATTTTTTCTACGACCGAGGCGGTTTGGGAAGAGTTTGCTGATTTCGACTTTAGAGAGTTATTATGACAAAAATTATGCGGATGAGTTTGATGAAATTTTTGAGAATACCTATATAATTGAGAATCCTACAAGGCTTAAAAGTTCTTTTCATATTATGCGATTTGATTTTAGTGCGGTGGATGTGACGGATTATCTAAATAGTTTTAGGGTTCATCTTTTAAATGTAATTAATAAATTTTTAATAAAATATAATTTAAATATTGAATTTATTTCTAAAAATCCTCTCGATAGGTTGGGGCAACTCTTTATGTTTTGTACTTATGAGCGAATTAGAATCTATATTTTGATTGATGAGTATGATAATTTTGTAAATAAGTTATTGGTAGATGATATTGGTGAGTATAAAAATTTGGTAACGACCAAAGAGGCATTTTATAAGCAGTTTTTTACGATGTTAAAAGTTGGGACGAGTGGGACGGATGCCCCTATTAAAAAGATGTTTTTCACGGGGGTTTCGCCGTTGGCACTGTTTGATGTGACAAGTAGCAGCAATATTGGTGCAAATATTTCGATGGATGAAAATTTTAATGATGTGGTTGGAGTTACAAAAGATGAGGTAGAAAATCTTTTAAACTATTATGGTTTTGATGATATTAAAGAGAAAATTATCTCTAAATTTGATGAATGGTATGATGGTTATCGTTTTAGTGAATATATAGAATATTCAATTTATAACACTGATATGATTTTGTATTATCTCAAATCACTTATATATAAAAATAGAGAACCACGAAATTTGATAGATATTAATGTGCGGACAGATTACTCAAAGCTCAAATATTTGGTTTATACCGATAAAAAGCTAAATGGGAATTTTAATTTGCTTAATAAACTTATCCAAAATGAGAAAGTGGTGATTTCTGAGATAAAAGATGATTTTTCCGCTTTTGAGATGCTTGAGATAGATAATTTTAGCTCATTTTTGTTTGCACTGGGTTTTGTGACCATTGAAAAATATCGAGCAGCTATAAAGATAAAAATTCCAAACCAAACTATCAAAAAAATTGTGGCAGATTTTATTTATAGTGCTTTTAGGGATATTGATTTTAATCTACCTCTAAGAAATTTCAATAATTATCTTTTGGATTTTGCTTATGATAAAAATTTGCAAGTTTTCCATTATCTAAATGAAATAGAAAAAGAGCAATCTGTCATCCGTGATTATATCGATGGCGAGGGATTTATCAAAGGTTTTCTTACCGCATACTTATCTTTAAACCCCTACTATGAGGTAAAAACAGAGTTTGAAGTAACTAAAGGATTTGTCGATATTTTACTAAATCCAAGCAAAGATGAAATTATTTATGGAGCAGTAATTGAGATAAAATATATCCCAAAAAGTAAATTTGATGATGAACTTTTAAAAGAAAAAATTTTAGAAGCCACAGAACAATTAAATAGATATGATGTTACAAAAGTTAAAAACCTACAAAAAAAAGAGTTTGTAAAAATAATCTTAGTCTATAAATCGTGGGAACTTATCCACTGCGAAGCTATAAACTAAAAAAATAAAACATCGGTGAGGGGACATAAGTCTATTTTTTTATTAAAATATTTTTATTTTCTTTGGTTCTTAAATTAGTTTTAATATTTAATTTAATATAATTCTTTGTTCAAAATTGAACAATTATATATATAGGGAATATAATGCTAGAAAAAATTGAAGAATTAAAGAAACTGCACAATGCAGTAGTTATTGCACACCACTATGCTCCGATTGAGACACATGAAATTGCGGACTATCTTTCTGATAGTTATGGTTTTTTTACCGATGTTAAAACAGTTGGCGAGAGAGATGATGTTAAAGTAGTAGTAATTCTTGCTCCTACATTTTTTGCAGAGATGGCGGTTGCTATGATACCTCATAAAGAGATTATTATGCCGTTGCTTTCAGATTGCCCAGTTGCGATTCATTCTCAATTGAGTTTTGAGAAGATTTTTGATTTTCTTGGACAATATCCAAATTTACCATTTGTCTGTTATGGTACATCGCCTCTTCCACTGAAGCTTCTTGCAGATTATATTACGATTCCAGGGCGAGTTGTTGAGACTATTGAGTCTATTGATTCGCCACAAGTTCTGTTTGCAGGTGAAAAAAATTGTGCTGATGAAGCATTTGAACATCTTGGCGATAGAATCATTAATTATCCTCACAATCCAATATGTAATGTTTATAACTCTGCGGTGGCGGAAGATGTCAAACTTGCTAGAGATAAATATAAAAATTGTACGATTTTAGTGCATCCTGAGTGTAAGCCTGAAGTTGCTCATCTTGCTGACCGTGCGATGGGAACTGGTGATATGCTTAAGCTGATTGAGGCAAATGGAGATGAGATAGATACTTATGTTTTAGGTACTGAAGAGGGATTTTATGAGAGAGTTAAAAAGGCTTATCCAAATAAAACCATTATTCATCTTACACCAAAATTGATTTGCAACACTTTTAAAGTTTTTAGATTAGAAGTTATCTTACACTCTTTAGAGAATATTGAGTTAGCTCCTAGAATCAAGCTTAATCAAGCAGTTGCAGATAAAATAAAGCAACTGTTCATAGATTTTTTCAATAATCCAGCTCATTAGTAGTTGATACCCCATTCATTTGGGGGCTTGAGTCCCCAGACGGAAATTAATTTTTAAATTAAATATGGGGGATTTTGGGCTACAAAAGTGCTTTAATATCTTTTTCTATCTCCTCTTCACTTTTTAAACCTACATACATTTTAGATGGAATACCTTTTTTGTCAAACAAAACCATAAATGGAATCATCCCCTCCCAACCAGTTTTGCTCATCACAAATTGTACAAGATTATGGGTTTGCTCACCATCAACTACTGTATAATTTATCGACTTCTCCTTGATGAAACTGTTGAGCTTTTCACTTCCCATTGGTGCTTGAACTTGCAAAGCGATTATCTCAAAATCTTTTTTATATTTTTTTTGAAGATTTACGAGATGTGGAATCTCCATAAGACAGGGAGGGCATTTTTTGCCAAAAAAGTTCAACAGTATCACTTTATTTGTCGAGTTTGAAAACTTCAATCCCTCATCGGTTTCAGTTACAATAATCTCTTGATTCGTCGAATCTTGCATCTTGTAAGTGTTGTATTTTTCACCTGCAAAAAGATTTATGCTACAAAGCAAAGCCACAATTAATATAAAATTTTTTAATTTCATACTTATCCTTTAAGTTTTTTCTATTTTATGGTTTCAGAGCTTAAATACAACTAAAAGTAACATCAAAAAAGAAAAATAATCAAATTTTAATCTAATTAAGACAAAAATTATCCGATATGAGATAAGATTTACTTATCGAAACAAAAATTAAAATTAAAATTAAAAGGGCTAAAATATGGCAACAACAAAATTAAAAGGCAACTTGGTAAATTTAGGTGGACGAGAAGTAAATGTAGGCGATAAAGCACCAATCGTAACTGTAACAGGAAAAGATTTAAGCGATATTATCGTGGGTGGAGCTTGTGATAAAGTTCAATTAATCGTAGCAGTTCCTTCACTAGATACTGGTGTTTGTGCGGCTGAAACTAGAAGATTTAATACTGAAGCTGCTGGAATTGATGGTGTGGCTGTAACTGTTGTTTCTGCTGATTTACCATTTGCAATGGGTCGATTTTGTACAACTGAGGGAATCGAGAGTTTAGCAGTTGGAAGCGATTTTAGAAATGGCGAATTTGCACAAAATTATGGTCTTATGATTGCTGATGGTCCATTAAGAGGTGTAAATGCACGAGCAATTTTTGTAATTGGAAAAGATGGTGTAGTAAGCTATAAAGAGCTTTGCCCAGAGATTACTGAAGAGCCTCAATATGAAGATGCAATTGCTGCTGCAAAAGCTGCCGTTTAATTAAAAAAATGATAGGGATTATAGCCCCCAAAGGCTACCCTATCAACTTCTAAAAAGTTCTTAGACCATTCTTACAGATAAAAATATCTTTTTTACTATTCATTAATTTTATTGCTTTTTTATTTTGCTCATTATTGAAAACTTTTTTATGATAAAGATGATAAACAATAGCTGCATTTCTACAACTTTTAAATTTAAAATCAAAGTGTCTTAATCGTCTCTCTATATCTGTATCTTCTCCAACCGTTGGAATTTTAAAATCTTCATCAAATCCATTAATCATCTCTATATCACATCTCCAAATAGACCAATGACACCCTAAAATATGAGAATCTTTTCTAAATTTTGAATTAATAAAGTTAAATAACCAATTATCAGGATTTAGATATATTCCCTCTTCATAATGGTCTATTACATCTTTGTTTATCTTGATGAAACTCTTCAGATATGAGTTTATATATTTTGCTATATCTATCTGATTCTCCCTCAAAAGTTTACTATATAAAACCCCTAGATTAGACCTTCTCCCACATAAAACAGTTTTCTTTTCAGCCAGTTTTTGATGTGATTGCACCATTTTATGATGGGCGAGACAATCCCCATCTATAAAAATCAAATATTCACTTTCTGCAATTCTCAAAGCATTATTTATGGAGCTATTTCGTTGCCAACCATTATCAATTTGGGAAGTATGTCTAATTTTTATATTATCTACCTCAATACTATCTATATAATTTTTCATATTTTGACAATTTCCATCTTCTGCAATAATTATTTCATTGGGAAGTATAGTTTGATTCAAAATTGATTTTATAATTAACTCTAAAGCTTCTTTATCTTTATAGACAGCAATTATTATCGCTATATTTTTTGGTTGCAAATAGTTACCCTTTGTATAATTTTAAATATTTTTTTGCCATAAACTCTTTTGTAAGTTTTTGTGAAAAATTATAACCATTTATAGCTAATTTATCTTTTAAATCTTCATCAATTTGTAAAGTTCTAATCGCTTCTACAATTTCGTAAGCAGATTTTGGATTTATAAGTAATCCATTCTTTTTATTTTGTACAATATCAATAATCCCCCCAACCGAGGTTGCAATTATTGGCTTTTTAAAATTCATCACATCTATCAAAATTGAGCCTAACCCTTCGTGAAGTGAGGGAAACACAAAAACATCAAAAATTGAGATATAATCTCCCACATTTTCCACAAATCCCTCAAAGAAAACATTGTTTTGATTTTTGGTCATCTGTTTAAATTTTTTTTCATCAACCCCTTTACCTAAAAAGATAAAATGGGTATCTAGCAAATATTTTGATGCTTCTAGCAGGTATTTTTGCCCCTTATGTTTGTTGTCAAGCTCACCAATATTTCCCACTATAAATCTATTTTTAAATCTCTCTTTTAATCTATTGATATTTTTTTTATCGGTTTTGTGAACAGTAGCAACACTCGGAATTATTTTTATATTAGCATTGGTTTGGACTTTTAATATCTCATATTTTATCACATTTGACAAAGCTACACAATATTTTGCATTTTTATAAAGAAGTTTATTGAAAAAATTATTTTTGATGGGATTATCTACTCGCCGTGTGATAATGTAGGGAATTTTATAGAACATATTTACATTAAAGGCAAATTGAGCCGCTTTAGTTTCGTGGGCATGGAGAATATCGCTGGATTTTACCAAAACTAAATATAGAATATAGGGTTTTGAGATTTTAATGATTTTTAGATTTTTAATGTTTTTGGCTTTAATGGCTAGAGTAGATTCTCGCCTTGTCACTAATTGTTGAGAATAACCCA
The DNA here is from genome assembly GCA_029932985.1 of Campylobacterales bacterium. GTDB lineage: Bacteria > Campylobacterota > Campylobacteria > Campylobacterales > JAOZPA01 > JAOZPA01. The sequence goes on along the minus strand of JAOZPA010000092.1, from coordinate 3,285 downwards.
TATTTGATAGAGCTTCAATCAAAAGAAGAGTTTGCCTCTCACCGCCCCTAAAGCCTTTGGCAAAATTACAATGAGTTATTTTCAAGATTTAACTTTTTTTTCTAATTTTTTAAAAAATTTATCCATTTCCAAATCAAACTCCTCTTGAGATAAAACTCCTATTCCATTTTTCATATCATCTCTAATTTTATCTAAATGCTTTTTTCTCTCATAAAAATATGGGTCATATTGAAGATTTTTATCTTTAGATTTTTTTACTTCTATCTTTTTTAAACCTTTTAAAGTTTTTGTTATTTCTAAAAATTCTTTCAAATTTTTATCTTTTATTTTTAATTCTATTATTGCGATAAAAACTCCTTTTTGAGATTATATCATATTATTCTTTAATCCAATCGATAGTGTTATGTCTGATTCCGATAATTGAATTTGAAACATTTTTGATTTTTTTATTTACCACGGTGATTGAATTTGGGATATACAAAAATAGGTAGGGGTTGTCGGCTCGAATGAGTTTAAAAATTTCTCGATAGATTTCACCTAACTTTTTTTTGTCGATAGTTTTCTCACCTTTTTTGATTAACTCATCTACTTTTTGATTTTTATAACCCACAAAATTAAATCCACCCTTTTTATCACTTTCACTGTGCCAAATTGAATAAGCATCTGGCATAAGCCCCAGCCCCCAGCCGAGCAATACCGTTTCAAATTTTTTGGGCATCACAACTGTGTTTAAAAATCCCTGCCACTCCATCACTATTATCTTCATCTTTACACCAATTTTTTTAAGTTGGTGTTGGATAACTTGAGCGGTGTAAACTCGGGTTGAGTTATTTGAATTTGTCACAAGCTCAAAAGCAAATGGGTTATTTTTACCATATCCAGCCTCTTTTAAAAGTTTTTTTGCTTTTTGTAGATTTGGGTTTTGGGTTTTTAAGTCAGTTGGATAAGCAAAAGTTTTGGGCATAAATGGACCATTACAGATTTGTCCGTGACCCAAAAATAGAATATCAACCAACTCTTGCCTGTCGATTGCCAAACTCAAAGCCTCCCTAATTTTTGGATTTTTAAACTTTTTATCTCTAAGATTAAATCCTAGATAGGTGTAACCTTGACTCATCTTTTCCAAAATCTTAAAATGCTTTTTGAAATCATCATCTATTTGTCTCTCATATTGCATCGGAGTCAATGAGCCAATATCCAATTTTTTGGTTTTTAAAGTCAAAAATTCAGTCGAGGGGTCGGGGATAAAATGGTAAGTAATTTTATCGATGAGTGGTTTGTGTTTAAAATAGCTTTTGTTTGCAAAGAGATTTATATCATTTGAGGGGGTGAAGCCTTTTATGGTGTAACTTCCAATTCCGATAGGGTGTTTATTGAATTTGCTCGTCATTAAATCTTTGTCATCTTTTAAGATGTGGTGGGGCAAAATATCCATCATCCAAATCTCCAAAGCTTTGAAATATGGCTCTTTGTACTTGACCAAAATTTTGTATTTACCGCTCATCTCCACACTTTTGACATATCGAAAATCACTAGAATAGGGGGTGAAGATTTTTGGTGAGATAATGGTTTGGTAGGTGAAGATAATATCTTGACTTGTGAACTCTTTGCCATCACTCCACAAAATCCCTTTTTTGAGTTCAAACTCCAAAGTGGTGTCATCTATGAATCTGTAACTTTTTGCTAAATGGGGTGTCACTTTTGCATCTTTGTCATATTTTACGAGTGAGCTAAATATCCAACTGCTGATTTCGTGGCTCGTGCCGTCAGTGGCGATGAGGGGATTTAATCGGCTAGGATTTGCGGAGATGGAAAGATGGAGAGTGGAGGCAAAAAGTGAAAAGTGAAAAGTAAAAAGTGAAAAGAGTAATATAAATTTGATTTTTTTTTGAAACATTTTATGGCAGTCCTTATGTAGGTTCGGCTTCTGCCGAACAAATTAATATTGAATAATATATGAGTTTAAATGGTCGCTGAGGGGTAATTAATCCCCTAAAATACCTACTAGAATTTTAATTATATCTTCTAGCTCTTTGATTGAATAATAATCTATATGTTGGGTTATTAGTTTTTGATTTCTATCCATCACTAGAAAACACCAAATAAAGCCAATTGTAACTGCACCGTAGATAAAATCGCTTTTTTCCTCTATAATTTTATCTAGGGTGATTAATTCTGAACTGAGTTGCACAATAGCTTTTTCTATCTCAGAATTTTTAGCTTCAATGGCTATAAAAATATTATTCTCATTATTTAAAACATAATCGATTGTGCCTTTTAGGGTTTTATCGAAATATGTATTAGCTTCTATATTTACCTCAATATCAATATTTTCAACCAGCTCCGAAATGATGGGAGCTATCAAAAATTCTCTTTTTGCCATTTCACTATTTAAGTTTACTTTATCTCGCAACTTAAATAGTTTTCTATGGAAATTTTGAATGAAATCTGTCAAATTATCATTTAATGGATTAGATTTAAAATTTATTCTTTTAACTTGAAATTTATAACCAAAAGTTTTAGATAATTTTTTTGGGGAAATATCCATTTTGAAATAATCACTGAAAGTATAATTACCATTTTCTAAATCAATTACATTTTTACCTAACATTTTATCTCCTTAAATTAATGGTGAAAGAAAACGGGGACTAAAGTCCCCGCCCCTGTGAATTATTAATAGTGTGATAATCTCCTTGTGGTTCGTTTAGAGACATTATCATCTACTGTTGTATTTGCCGCTTCTCCAGCACCACTCCAGCCCGTTGCTCCACCAATAAATTCTAAATCAAAATTATTTGTGGTTGCATCTGGGTCATATCTATCATAAAGTAACCATTCATCAGCTTCAATTCCAATAGTGTCTTTATATGGAAAACCTTTACTTCCATCATAAGTGAAATCTGCAAATATATTGCTACTATTGGGTACACCACTTACAGCTAAAGATGTACTTGTTACAGGACTACTACTTGGAATTCTAAATGCATCTGAATCTCCCATACTCGGAGCTAATAGAGATTTATTTATATCAAGTACATACCAATTTATACTATCGCTTGATAATTTATCTGTGATATTTGCTATATCATTAGTTGAACCATCAGGCATAAAAACCTCATAATCCACCTTTACCTCAATCGGTGATTCGCCAATTCGTGAAGGTGAGTGTAATCTGCCATAATAAAATGTAGCATTTCCATCTACTCCACCATTTACGGTCACATCAGGGTAAAGGTCATCACTATAATTAACATCAGAAACATTTAATCTAAATGGTACAACTGC
>JAOZPA010000017.1 GCA_029932985.1 Campylobacterales bacterium | reverse complement strand
ACCCCCGACCGCAACTTTTGGCAGAGATGATTTCGGCGGTGGAATTAAATAAAACTACAACTATTCGAGGAGCTTTTATCACTGGTGAACATTGGAGATTTGTAATCTTGGAAAAATTGGGAAAAGATAAATATCAATATTTTCTATCTCCAAATTTTGATAGCACTAAATTGGAAGATTTAAAAGGGATTTATAGAAATCTGAAATTTGTAAAAAATGAAATTATCCAAATGGTACGACAAGAAAAATAATAGGTTGGTAGAAGTTGACACTACAAAATCCCCAAATAAATATTTCCGTTTGGGGACTTAAACCTTTTATACTATCTAATTAAACCTCTTTTAAAGCTTCTTGCATCAAATCAATATGGTAATTTTCTTGAAAATTTATAAAGCTAAAAAATGAGCTTAACTCCTCATCTTCAATTTCACGAGCCAATCTCAAACACTCCTCTTTTGCCGCTTCCTCCTCTTTGATTCCATCTAGCAGAAATTGTTTCATATCTCCAAATCTGTAAATTTGTTTCATCAAAGTTCGTGGGGTTGACAAAATTCCCATTAGTGAAAGCATTCTGGAAAAACTTTTGAGATGAAATTGTGATTCATCTACCAAAATTTTAAAAATATTTGATAAATTTTTATTATCCGTGAAAAGATTGGAATAGGTATAAACCAAAATCAATTCATACTCTTTGTAATTCTCCTCAAATAGAAATAGAGTCAAAGCATCTTTTTGAGGTTGAGAAAGATTTTTATTTGGGTATTCTCGCCTTTTATCATAAGCCGTTATCGGTTCATTAGGGTGCGTCGCCAAATACTGGGTCAACTCTGAAATAAAAAACTCTTCATCATTAATAATTCGTTGGAAAAGCGGAGTATTTTCATAGTATTTTCGTGAATCTTTGAGCAACTTAATCAATTTTGCAAAAAGTTCGTGGTTATCTTTGGTTTCTATATTTAGATTATTTTTATCATAATTAAACACTATCTTTTTTTCCACCAAATCTCTACCAATCCACTCAAGGTGGCGAAATAGAATCGAGGAAAAATCATAAAGTTTATGGTAAAGTTTTTCATCTTTTATACTAAATGAGCCAAAAAGCATCTCAAGCCAAAGCTCATGTTTTATCTGAAAAATTTTATTTTGCATCTTCTAACTCCTCCGTTGGGCAATCGTTTACAATATTCATTTTGCACTCTTTCTCATCGCCCGTTTTTCGATTTTCATAGTTTTTTAATGATGCCAAAAATGACATTACCACCATTTCGCCACAAGCTCTATCCTCCTCTGGAGCAGTCTCTAATTTTTTCAAAACTTGCTTAGTGACACTCACCGCTTCCTCTAAAGTCTCTCCACAAATCATATCGGTGAAGATTGAAGCTCCTGCGACGGTGGTAGTGCAACCAATGGCTTGATATTTGAGATTCATCAAAACCTCTTTTTCCACGGAGATATACATCTCAACCATCTCATTATTGTTTGGATTATTTCCAACTCCTTTACCACTATAATTCTCTATCACTCCATAGTTTCGAGGATTCATCATGTGGTCGATATACTCATCTTTTAAGGCTTCCCGTTTTTGCTCTTTTGTCTGTTCCATTTTTTCCCTTTTATTTAGTTTTTAAATTACAAAAATAGATTATAATTTAACTCTTGCTTAGTTTTTTTGATTCTATTTTCAATTAATAGAGAATATTCTTTATTTAATTCAAATCCAATATAGTTTCTATCATTTTTAATAGCTGATATGGCGGTTGTGCCTGTACCCATAAATGGGTCAAAAACTAATCCATTTTTAGGACAACTTGATTTAATAATTCTATCTAAAATTTTAAGTGGTTTTTGGGTAGGATGTTTTTCTCGTTCGGGGGCTTGAGCATGAATTCGTGAAATACTCCAAATATCTTTGGGATTATATCCTAATTCTAGCCATTTTTTACCAACAAAAATAGATCTTGTTCGTGCTTTTTTTGTAGCTTCATCATAAGGTATTCTAATACTATCTAAATCAAAATAATATTTTTTTCTGTCTTTTGCAAAAAAACCTATGGTATCGTGAACTGATGAAAATTTTCTGGTACTTCCACCCATACTAGGCACTCGTCTATCCCAAATAATCTCATTTAACATCTCCATTTTTGTTTTTATATAACTAAAAATTTCTGGGGAATATTGCCAAGTTAAAAAAATATAAAATGAACCACTAGTTTTAAGTTTTGGAATTACGGCATCAATCCATCTATAATTCCACTCTAAATGCTCCTTATATTTTAATTTATCAGAGTTGTTTCCATAATCTTTACCTAATCCATAGGGTGGGTCGGCTACGATTAAATCGATAGAATTATCATCTATTTTATCAATACCTTTTAACATATCTTCATTGTAAATAATATTTTTTTTCATAAAATTATACTTTTTGATTCAGATTTTAATAGGTTTAGAAATTCATCTCTATCTCTAAAGATTGGTTTATTATCATATTTTGCTTGAATTTTATCATTTCTAGGATTTACATAGATTGGCAAAAATTGTGGAGAAAAAATATGTAGATAATTTGGGTCAAATGATATTTTTAAATTATTAAATTTAATTCCAAAACAGGCAAAAATCAGATTATATTTTTTATTTGCACTATATTGCATAAAAAGTTTTTCTACTGCAGAAATATCATTTTTATTTTTTTTAATTCCATTAGTAGTATTTGAGATTTTAATATTTATATAATATTTTTTATCTTCTGTCTCTATTATACAATCATGCAAAGATGTATCTGGCAAATTAAAATCCACATTTTTAAGTCCAAGCTTTTCCTGATAAAATTTAGTTTGCTGAACTATAACCTGCTCAACTATCCAACTTACAGACCTTGTGTGGGCTTTTAATCCATAGGGTAAAATTTTATTATCTGCAATATTAAATGATGGTAAAATAGAAATTATTTTTTTACTAATATTTTCTATAAAAATTAAATCTTTTTTTATCTCTTTCACTTTTCTCCTTTTTTAGTAGTCTTTTGTTTGATAAAATTTATGAGACTTTCATCCCATTAAAAATTAAATATGAAATTTCTTTAAAAATTCATCATCCACATCAATTAAATTTCGCTCTCGTAAACTCTCAATTACATCTTTGCTACAATCTGTATCTTCTGGCCACTCACGAGTATAATTATCCAACTCATTTTTATTCGTACCATCAACTCCTATCAAATCTTTGTAAAAATAGATATCTCGATTTGAATCAATATTATTCACCACTCGCCATACCAGCATATAGGGATTGTCAATATCATTTGCCTTCTCATCCACAAAAATTATGATTTTCAACTGCTGTCGATAGCTTGTGAGTTTATCAAAAATCTCCCCCATCGAGCATTGTTTATCCACCGCAATTACACAAACTGGATTTTCTGTAAAAGTAAAATATTGAGTCAAATTCTTAATCTCTTTAATTCCTGCCAACCCCTTAAGCAAATCTTTATCACCCAAAAGTCTAAGCTCTCTACAATTTACAACTTCACCCGTGCAGTCAATCCCCAATTTTCCACCAACTAATTCTTTTGGCGATGAGTGGTCAAGAGCATCACAAACCCCAGAACTTATCAGAATATTCTCTTTACAAACTCTATCCAAAATATACGGCACTAGAGTTTCATAATCATCCAACTCTGGAGCATCTTCACCCACAAAAATTGAATGTTTCACAAAACTCATCTGACCAATGCCCCAAAACGCATGCATAAATTGCTGAGCGTGGCCGGGGTAATTTACCTTCATTTTGGCGATTATCAAATTGTGGAAAACTCCATTTTCAGGCATCACATAATCTATCAAATCGGGAGCTGTTGTTTTTAAAAGTGGCAAAAATACTCGTCCAGTTGCCCAACCCATATATTTATCCTCCAATGGCGGTTTACCAACAACGGTTGCCAAAAATACTGGGTCTTTTTTCAAAGTAATTGTACTCACAGTCATCACAGGATATGGCTCTTTGAGGGTATAATAGCCCGTATGGTCGCCAAAAGGTCCTTCGATTTCCATCTCATTCGTATCTACCCAACCCTCAATCACAAAATCAACATCGTGAGGGATATAGATAGGATTAGTCAGAGATTTAACCAACTTTGCAGGTTTACCCTTGATAAATCCATACATTAAAAGCTCAAAAATTCCATAAGGGAGTGGGGCAGTCGCACACCAAGTATAGAGGGGGTCGCCACCAATTGCGATAGAAACGGGCATCTTTTCACCAGCTTTTTTATATTGGTCAAAAAAATTACTGCTGTCTTTGTGAATTTGCCAGTGCATTCCTATTCTATCTTTGCTATAAATTTGCAACCGATACATTCCCAGATTATGAATTTTGCCATCGAGCGAAGTGGTATAAACTTGACCCATCGTGATAAAAGCCCCTCCATCCTTTTCCCAAGTTTTCAAAATCGGTAATTTATAAAGGTCAATCTCATCACCCTCAACCACAATTTTTTGACACTCACCCCTGCTTGAAGTTCGATTTGGAAAGATAGACTTTAGGTTAAAAAGTTTCGATGCCATCCCCATTTTTTGCATAAAACCCTCTGGCGGAGACAGTTTAAGCAACTTCTCAATCTCACCAGCAATCTCATCAGGGTCTTTAGTCATAAAAAGTTTCGTCGCCTCAACCGAACCAAAAAGATTACACAGCACAGGTGTGGAAAACTTTTTATCCAACCGCTTAGAGACAGGATTATTAAATAAAATCGCCTTAGAATCCTCTTTTTTTACCTCAATATAAGCGATGTGAGGAATCTCCAACTCTATATCCACCTCCTCCTCAACAACTCGCAAAAGTCCATTCTCTTCCAATAATTTTATCGCATTTCTCATCTAATACTCCATTAATTACTAATTTTTTTTATTCATTCTGTCAATCTCTTCTTGATGTTTTTTCTGATACTCCACCATTCCCAATCTCACCTCGTCCAAACTTGCAGGATGCACATCCTCATCACTACTCCATTTCACCTCAATATCTCCACCATAATCATCACCCAACTCCTGAATTTTTTCGGAATACTCCTCCAAATTCAAACACCACTCAACCCGATTATCCACCGTATCAGTCAGCTCAATAAACCAACCACCCTTTTTATCATTCTTTATCACTGATGTGAATACTACCGCCATACTCTTCTCCTTTTTTTATTTTGTTTTTGTTTAATACTTTGGACTAACAACCCCTCACGGAAATTTTATTTAATAATATTTTTCAAATTCTTTAAAAATAATTTTTCTACTTTAGAGCCTATTCTATAATTTACTTTTTTAAATTCATCTATAAAATACAAAAGTTCAATGTATGTTATATCATTATTGAGAAAATTAATTTTTAAAATTCCTAAAAGTCCTAAAATTTTAATTCCTTTAGATTTAGCATATTTTCGTCCAGATTTTTCATCTATAATTAAATCTAAACCTGTTTCTAATGCCAAAGCAATTGCTTCAGTTTCACCCTTATCTAAATTTGAAGTTTTAATTTCATTTAGAATTTTTAAATTTTTTGGCTTTTTTATTTCGATAAAGTTTGAATTTTCAATAGTTGACTTAACTATATCATCTTTAAAATAGAGTTCTTCCATTACAGCAGTTGGAATATAAATCTTTTCTATAAAATTTGTCAAAAGATACATCGCATTACACTTTGCCAATATGATAAGAGCTGTTGTATCACTAATAATAATTTGCATATTAATTTATTTCCTTAAATATTTTACAATAGTTTTGTCATCTGCACTAAGGTCATAATCCACCCAATAAACATTATATTTTTCCATCAACTCCCAAACCTCTTCTCTATCTATATGTAATTTTTCAGCGATTTTACCTATTGAAATTTCTCCATCTTCATATTGTTTAAAAAGAGCTTTGATTATTTTCTTTTTTTGATAATTTTCAGTTAAAAAAGTTTTAAAGGTTTCTAGAAATAGGGTAGAATTTGATTTAAATTCATGATTATAAATACTTTCAAGCCAAGGGTCATCTATTTGTATTGTAGTCATAACAATTCCTTTTGACCTGCATTATATCATATTGTTAATCCACGGGGTGAGAAATCAAAACCATTTCAAATTAAACTCATTTTAGATTAAAAAAATGTTACAAAATTAAGGAATTTTCAATTTTTTTTTAAATAACCCTATTTTTATCCGATTTAATGTATAATGTCAAAAATTACTAAAAAAAAAGGTTTAAGATGAAAAAAAAGGTTTTGCCACTTAGCTTTATTATTGCTTTGAGGTTTTTAGGATTGTTTATTGTTTTGCCCGTACTTTCGGTTTATGCTCTCTCGCTTGAGGGTGCAAATGAGATTTTGGTCGGGGTGGTTATTGGTGGATATGCTCTGACTCAAGTCATTTTCCAAGTGCCGTTTGGTATGGTTTCAGATAAATTTGGTCGTAAAAACACCATCATCTTCGGGCTGATTATCTTCATTCTCGGTTCTATCGTTTGTGCTTTGAGCAATGACATCTATTCACTGATGTTTGGGCGATTCTTGCAGGGAGCTGGGGCGATTGGTGCAGTTGTCACGGCGATGATTAGCGATGTGGTCAAGGAGGAGGTTCGTGCTAAAGCGATGGCGATGATGGGTGGAAGTATCGCTGGGGCATTTGCAATTGCGATGATGGTAGGACCTATTATGGGAGCAAAATATGGTGTAGCTTCACTTTTTTGGCTTACAGCAATTTTGTCACTTCTTGCGATTATAATTTTGGTGACTCTAGTCCCCCAAGCCCCAAAAATTATTCATTCATACACAGAAGATGAGAGCAAAATAAGTGTGGTTTTAAAAGATAAAAACTTGATGAAGATGAATATTACAAATCTGCTTCAAAAAGGTATGATGACTTTAGCATTTTTGATAATTCCTATTATTATGATTAAAACTTATGGATATGATAAGACTGATTTATGGAAAGTTTATCTTCCTGCTATGATTTTGGGAGTTATGGCGATGGCACCAGCAGCGATAATTGGTGAGAAAAAAAATAAATCCAAAGAGATGTTGATGGTTGGTGTAGCTCTATTTGCAGTATCTTATCTAGTGATGGGATTTACCTCAAGCGATGTTGGATTTATCGTGGGAGTTATAATATTTTTTGTTGGATTTAATATGCATGAGCCACTTTTGCAATCAATGGCAAGTAAATATGCAAAAATTCACCAAAAAGGTGCAGCTCTTGGGGTCTTTAACTCATTTGGATATTTTGGCACATTCTTGGGTGGATTAATTGGTGGAATTTTTTTACAATCATCTTCACTCTCCACCATCGCTATCACAATTACGGTAATCTCTATTGGTTGGATTTTTCTCATCTATTCACTAGACAACCTACGAAAATTCAAAAATTTATATTTAAACTTTGCCGATATTGATAGAGAAAAAAGTGTAAATTTAAGAGGATTAGATGGAGTTGTGGAGTGGTATTTCAATGAAAGCGAAAAAGTTTTGGTAGTAAAATACAAAAATGAGGTCACAAATGAGGAGCAAATCTTAAACTCAATGAGATAAAATTTCCGTGCGGGGACTAAAATCCCTGCACAAATATCCATTACCTTATTTAATTATCGTCTAATCGTTTGAGGCAGAAGCAAAAATCCTGTAAAGATAGATATAATCAGTAAAATTCCAACAACATCTACGATATATTTTGTATTTCTACCAAAGAGAAATAGTTCGTGTAGCTGGTCGATAAATTCGACTAATAAAATTTCATCGCTAGGTTTTATAATCTCCCCAGTATAAGCATCTATTATAGAAACAATTCTCATTCCATCATTTGGCTCAACATTCCAAACCATAGTTTTAGCTTGTTTGCTATATACCAAAACAGCTCGTCTAAGCTCTCGTGGGTCGGTGAATTGTTTTTGAAAAATCTCAACGGCTTTATCTGCTGAAATATTTAATGAGCCGTAATCGAAATCTACTGATGGTTTTTCGGTGGGGCTAGAGGAGAGTTTGATGATAGATTGATCCTCTAAATAATCTTCGTGATTTAGCATAAATCCAGTGACAGCCATTATGAAAAATGGGATTAATAATATAGAAACTGCCACGACATGTATTTTTCTTTTGGCTTTTCCATAGTAGAATTTGCCAAACATAATGACGACACCTGAGAGAACCATAATGATGGTTAAAACTGCAAGAATATCAAATACCCATCGATTTTTATCAGTGAGGAACTCCATAACATGCATATCTTGAGCTATTTTTTTTAACTCCTTATCTTTGGAGGGATAGAGCAAAATTTTACCACTTTTGGCATGAATGGTAATTTCACTTTTTGCTTTGTTTTTGTATCTGATTCTATAAATTGGAGCGCCACTTTCCCATTTTAGCTCAATTCTTTTGATTTTAAGCTTTTCACCTAAAGTTTTATTTCCAATCTCAATCGCTTCACTTAAGAAAATAGAATCATCAGGAAAACTCAATGTAGTTTCAGGATGTGGCATATTTCCAAATTGATTAGTTAAATTTCTAATCAACTCTCGATTGCTCAATACAACTCCCCAGACCACCATCCAAAGTATAAACAAACCTAAAATAACTCCCAGATAACCATGAATTTTATGAAAAATATTAGATTTCTGCACTTTTGCCATATCTTAACCCTTTGTATAAAAATAGATTTAATTAATAAAATTAAATCTTGAGATTGTAGCAATAGTTAGCTTAAAAAAAAGCTTTTTTAATTAAAAAAAATAATTATCCTAAATTAAATTTTTTTATGATATAATATTTTTGAATATAACAAAAGGATGGTATGATGAAAAAAGTAATATTGGGATTAATTTTTTGTGTGTCAACAATTTTAAATGCGAATCAAACTGTGACTTCGGTAAAAGTTGAAACAGACCCCGTTATTGACGGGAAAGGTGGAGATAAGGTTTGGGAAAAGGCTAAATGGACAAAAACTAGGGATAAAGTTGCAAATATAGATATATCTTTTAAGACGGTTTATAATAGCGAAAATATTGCATTTTTGGTAAAATTTCCAGATGAGACAAAAAATATAGCACATAAAACTCTAATTTGGAATAAAAATACGAAACAATATGATATTTCAAATAAAAGAGAGGATATATTTATTTTTAAATGGAATATAAAATCTAAAAAAATAGATTTAACACTCACTGCAAATAATAGTTATAAAGCTGATATTTGGTATTGGAAAGCAAATAGAACAGACCCATCAGGTTATGCAGATGATAAATTGCAAACTTATGATTTAGTAAAAAAGAAAAAATCTAAGGCTATATTTTCAAAAAATGGACAACTATTTTTTCTCACACGAACTGGAGACAAAGGAAAATCTGCATATAAACAGGAGCTTTATTTTGAATATATCAAAGATGAGATGGCATTTTATACAAAAAGAGAACCAAAGGGAAGTCGAGCAGATATAAAAGCAAAAGGTTCTTATGAAAATGGTGAGTGGACAATAGAATTTTTGAGAAAACTTGATACTACTCATAGTGAAGATGATTTAATATTTGATACCTCTAAGCACTATATTTTTGGAGTTTCGAGATTTGAAATTTCAGGAATGACGATAAATCCTAAATATGAGCAACCAAATTATAATGCAGGTGAAATTAATGAAATATTTGAGTTAAAGTTTGAAAAATGATAACTCTTACCTTTTCAAAAACTAAAAATATAGTTTGGCTTTTGATTTTTGGAGTCATATTTTTATTTATGTGGCTCTCTTTTTACAACAAAGACTTAATGGGGAGCAAAGTAGGAAATTTATTTAACTATACAATTCCTGTTATTGAAAAAAATCATAATATCGATATTCTCAATCAAAGAGTTAAAACAATTTTTACTCTATATTTCAAACAAAATAGAGTATCACATTTGGATATTAAAGATAAAATTAAATTAAATATAGTTTTAGCAAAAATTATATTTAAAGGGCAAGATGAACAGATAGCTGAGTTTGAAAAATCATTAAAAATATTTGACTATTATATCAATCAATATAAGCTTGATGCAACAGGAGATTCATCCGATAATATAAAGAATCTTTTTTTGGAACATAGTGCAGAATTAATAGAGAGTTTGCAAAATTGTAAAAATAAAGATTTACAAGATATTTTAGAATATAATCTAAAAATTGTAGAGAAAAAGATTTTCAATTATTCAGTATATGATGTTTCTCTTTTGCTATATGCTTATGAACAACTTCAAAATAATATATCTCAACAAAATAAATTATCTCAAAATATAGAGGAGATAAAAGAAAAAATTGCTAGATATAATAGTAAGTTTTTATATGCAGATGGGGGGGCAGATGAGGAAAAGCTTTATCTTCAAATATTGGAGGAGCAGAAGCAGATTAAAGAAAATATTGATAAATTGAAAGTTGAACTTCAAAAAGAGATTGATAACTCCTATGCAGATATAAAAAACACTATCAATGATTTTAATATTTTGATTGCCCTTATGTCTCTTATCTCTATATTACTTGTGGCTATTAGTAGCTATCTGTTAAATAAAAAATTGCTAGAGCCAATTGATAAATTGAGAGCTGGTATTAAAAATTATGCTGATGGAAATACTGATTATAGAATCTTGATTGAAAATGATAAAGATTTTACTTTTTTGGCAAATGAGATGAACAATATGGCAGATACTATTGCAAAATCACAACTGGAATTAACTCATCTGAATGCAGAGCTTGAGGAGAGGATAGACAATGAGATACAAAAAAGTCGCAAAAAAGATGAGATGATACAGCAACAATCTCGTCTAGCTCAAATGGGTGAAATGATTAGTATGATTGCCCACCAATGGCGACAACCTTTAGGTGCGATTAGTAGTTCAGTTATTGGAATTCAAAGCAAAATAGCGATGGGTAAATTTGACTTAAATGATGCAAAAGATAAAGATAAATTTTTGGCATTTTTAGCAAAAAAACATAAAAACATCTCTGAATATATTAAATTTTTATCTACTACCATTGATGATTTTAGAAATTTTTTCAAACCAGATAAGCAAAAAGAGTTCGTTAATTTGACTTTGCCTATTAAAAGAGCTTTGGGGATTGTGCAAGTATCTATGAGCAATAAGGGCATCAGCATAGAGACAGATTTTAAGACTGATGAGAAAATTGAAGTTTATCAAAATGAGTTAATGCAAGTGATTCTTAATATTCTAAAAAATAGTGAAGATAATTTTAAGGAGCAAAAGACCCCAAACGCAAATATTTTAGTGAGAATATTTGAAGAGGAGAAACACCATATCATCTCAATAACTGATAATGGTGGTGGGATTCCTGAAAATATAGTTCCAAAAATATTCAATCCATATTTTTCTACCAAAAGTGAAAAAAATGGTACAGGTTTAGGGCTATATATGTCTAAAATAATTATTGAGGAGCATCATCACGGAGAACTTAGTATGAATAATAAAAATGATGGCGTAGAGTTTATTATAAAATTAATCAGTTAAAAATGGTGGGGCAAAAGATAGTGTAAATTTCACTCACTTATGCCTCCTTAAGATTATTTTTTAGGGATAGAAATTGGATATTATTTAATTTCTAATCCTTAATTAATCGACTGAATTTTTTCAATCATCTCTAAATGTTTAATCGCTCTTGTGTTACCTAGCTTAATTGCTTGATTAAAAAGTTTTTTAGATTTTGCATAGTTACCTTTTCTAAACTCCAAAAGACCATAATTATTCAAAAGTAATCCCTTTTTTCTCGCTTCAGTTTGAATTTTTAACCCCTCCTCAAAAACAATCATCGACCGATTTTCATCCCCCTTAATCATACTCGCATATCCAAAAAGACTATAAATCATCACATCTTTTATATCATCTTTCTTCGCAATTTCATAAGCTTTCTTAAATGCCTCATAGCTAGAATCCAAATCTTTTTTGGCATAATAAGCCAAAGCTAAATTGTACGCTGCCAAATAATAGTTGGGCTTATGCTCCAAAGCTTGATTGAAATAACCAATCGCCTTATCCACAATATTCATCTGCAAATACACAATCGCACTCTTTTCCAAATCCATCGCTTGACTCGGAATATCCTTTTGCCATCTATCCTCTTTTAATCCCTCGGCAGTCAATAAACCAACCACCAAAGTCAAAATTAAAACTACTTTTTTCACACAATCCCCCTAATATTGAATCATATCATTAATATCAATCGCAGGAACTTTTGAAGTAAGCTCCTCCCGAACCGCCTTTGCCTCTTTCTCCTTCTCCTTGATAATCCGCTCTTTTTCCTGCACAATTGTAGTAAAAGTTATCTTTATATCTTTAGAAAATGAGATTTCCGCAGGAACCCAATTTACCGCCACACTAAAACACATAAACCCAATCAAAAACATAAAAATATGCTCTTTATCTGCTTTGCCATCCGTTTTGAAAAAAATAATCACAAAAGTCCCCAAAATAATCATAGCCGCTAAAATAATCGCTGAAATTTGTACCATTTACTCTCCTTGCAAAAAATAATTATATAATAGTAAAGCTAAAAACTACCATAAAGTCCCTGCACGGAAATCATATCAATGTTGAAATTGAATCTTTTTGAGCTTAGAAAAAACTTTTGGAGCATCTATCAAAATCTCAACTTTGTATGATGAAATATTTTGACTATCTGCAACTTTCCAAATTTTATCTATCTTATAATTGGTTAATTTCCCATCAATATAGATTTTTTGTTTTTTTATTTCATCAAACTTTTCAAGAGCCACAAAAATTGTTAGCTTTGCTTTTGAGAGGTCAAAAATTTTCAGAATCGCTCGACCAACAGATACAAAATCATCTTTTTGAATATCAATACTATAAATATAAAGCCCCTTTGAGACTTTTATAGTTTTTTTCTTGATATTGTCTTGCAAAATTTTAATCTGACCCTCCAAATCGGAGATGGTAGAGAGAGTTTGCTGTTTTTGCTGACTAACTTGCTGATATGAATTTTCAATATTTAAAAGATTGATTTTTTCAATATCTTTTTCAAAACGTGACCTACTTCTTAAGGAATTGATTTTTTGCAAATTCGCCTTTTTTAATCTCAAAATCTCTCTAAAATTTTTTAAACTTTGATTTGTTGAACTTAAAATAGTTTTAGAAAACTTTAACCGATTTTTTGCATTTTGTAAATTTACTTTATCCGTAAAATTATCAATTCTTATCAAAACCTCACCTGTTGAATTTTTGCCCTCAAACTTTTTGTTCACAAACAAAACCTTACCATTCACCTCCGATTTCACCACATACTCCACTTTTGCCTCAGCCTTCGCATAATATATTTGACTCTCCGTTGCCAAAACAAAAGTCGAAACCAACACCAAAAAAAACAGTTTCATCTCATCTCCTTTATTTTAAATATATCTTAATAAATAATAAATAACTAAAACATAATAGCTAAAAAAGTATTCATTATTCCCGTTTTTTAAATTTTACACAATACTCCCCTACTAATAATTACCAAAGCAAAGCAAAATCATTAATTCTATATCTTCAAAATAGAAAAATTTTGTCAAAACTTCCATTTCTCTAAAAATTTCATATCGTGGTGATTTTTCAAAAAGTCCATTAAATTTTTTATCTACTAATCGCAAAACAGTATGCAACAGAAAAGCCAAAATATTCAAAGTAAAGAAAAATGAGGATAGGTATTTTTTGCCATTAAGAAAAACTTGATTCGTAAATTTCATCTTATATCGTTTTATTTTATTACCTTTTTCTATATATTTCATCTACCCAAAATATCCTCTAATTGCCTATCACTACTTTTTCCATAAGATTCTATAGGTTTGGTAACTGTCATATTTTCATCTTTTTGCTTTAACAAAAAAATATGCTCTGCTTTTATATGACTTAAAATTTGAGGAGAATGAGTAGTAATTATAAATTGACAATTTGGAAAAACCTCTGTTAATTTTGAAACAATTAGCCGTTGCCAACTTGGATGAAGATGTAAATCAATCTCATCAATCATTATAATTCCATCCCCATTTAGTGGGTCATCCATATTTAGATTTGCCATAGAGAGTCTTCGAGTAATATCTCCAACCATTGCAATCATATTTTTTTCACCATCTGATAATTGGTTTAAATTTAAAGTTTCTCCATTTTTCTCTACAAGCATTTGAGGAGTTGAAATTCGTGTTACTCGTAAATTTGAATATTCAGGGATAAATTTTTCATTTGTATATTTTATCTTTTTCTAAAACTTTTAAAGAAATTGATGAATAATTAGTATTATTTTTGATACTTTCATCAGCAATACTTTTCCCCTTAGCTTCTGCTTTTTGAATTCTTTCTACAAGCCACGAGAGTGAGATTGCAATTGCATCAAGAATAGTAGATTTTCCAGAGCCATTAACACCAACAAAAACATTAATATTTTCTAGTAATTTTATATTTTGTTTTTTTATACCTCTAAAATTTTCTATCTCTATCTCTTTAATTTGCATTTTTATCCTTTTGATATGGTAGACGTTTGGGGTAAAGTCCCCTCACCGATGAAAGTAATGAGGGGTTTTGAAATTTGATTAATGTAAAAAGTGTCGAATTCCAGAAAAGTATAGAGCAATTCCAGCCTCATTAGATGCTTCAATCACTTCATCATCTCGGATACTTCCCCCTGGTTCGATAATCGCTTTTATCCCAGCTTCTGCGGCGGAGTCGATAGAATCACGAAATGGAAAAAATGCTTCACTTGCAAGTGCAGAACCCTTTACATCCAGACCCATCTCCTTAGCTTTTCTTAATGCACACCTAGCGGCATCCACTCGGCTAGTCATGCCCATACCAACCGCTACCATTGCAGAATTTTTTACATAAACGACACAGTTTGATTTTGTCAAACTTGCCACTTTGTAAGCAATTTCCAAATCTTTTAACTCTTGATTTGTGGCAGTTCTAGTAGATTTAAGTTCAGCATTTTGTACCTCATCCGCCCCTACTTTGTCGCTTTGTTGATACACAAAACCACCATCAATATGTTTAAAATCGTAAGGGTCGTTTGCCAAAATCAGTTTTTCAGACCCAACTTCAAAAAGTTTAATTCGTTTTTTCTTTGCAAAAACTGCTTGGGCTTCTGCTGTAATTTTTCCAGCAATCACAACCTCTAAAAATATCTCATTCATTTTCGTTGCCAACTCTTTATCCACCACACCATTTACCGCCACAACTCCACCAAAAGCGGAAACTGGGTCGCATTTTAGAGCTTCCTTGTAGCTTTCAAGCAAAGTTTTTTTCATAGCAAATCCACAAGGATTCCCATGTTTTGAGATACAAACGGCATTTTCAGCCCCAAAAGCAGATGCAATTTTGACCGCTCCATTTAAATCATTTAGATTATTAAAACTAGCTTCACCTTTTAGAGTTTTAAAATTTTCGCTAAAATGTTTATCAAACTGATACAAAGCCCCTTTTTGGTGAGGATTTTCACCATATCGTGTATTCATCACTTTTTCACCTACGATAAACTGCTTCTCACCAAACCCCTCATTAAATCGCTTATTCATATAGTTTGCAATCATCGAATCATAAGCGGCAGTGTGTTCAAAAGCCTTTATCATCAAATTTCGCCGAAACTCCACACTGTTTTTACCATTTTTCAAAGCATTCAAAATATTATCATAATCCACCACATCTGTAACAATAATCACATCATTGAAATTTTTGGCAGCTGACCGCACCATTGCAGGACCGCCGATGTCGATATTTTCTATAATCTCATCAAAATCATCAGTTTTTTCAATGGTAGCTTTGAATGGATAGAGATTCACACAAACCAAATCTATCCCCTGCACATTTAACTCTTTTGCTTGAGCAATGTGATTTTTATCGTTTCGTTTGTGCAAGATTCCACCGTGGATGAATGGATTTAAAGTTTTTACTCGCCCCTCAAAACACTCAGGAAATTTCGTAACTTCACTCGCTTCAACCACTTTTATTCCAGCCTCTTTAAGCCTTTTATAAGTTCCACCCGTGCTGATTATCTCATAGCCCAACTTCTCTAACTCTTTTGCAAAATTCTCAACTCCGCTTTTGTCACTTACACTAATTAATGCTCTCAAATATTTTCCTTTTATTTTATATAATTTGTTTTAAATCTCAGAAATTAAAAAAGTTTTCAAACCAAACGCCCTCTGGCAATATGATATATGCGAAACTTTTTAAAACTTCTACATCGCCGAAGATATTTGCAAATTCGCTAAAACTTGGGGCAAAATAGATTAATAAAATCAAACTCACATATACCGATATTGAACCAATTTTGTCTCTTTTATTATAAAATTTAAAAGCTGTCCCAAATGACCTTTTCATACTTTTGCCCATTAAATTTAGGCTGACAAATTCGTCCATCAATAGATGTATTAAATATCCAAAGAAAAAGAAAAATCCATAAAGCCATGCAATTACACCAATCACTTCAAATAGATAAAATGATGAATAGACTATCAACATTCCGCCAACCATTCCAGCAGGGACGGAGTGGAACATTCCACGGTGTTTAGTGAATTTTTTTAGAGTTGTAAATACTACAAATTTTAGAAAGAAATATATAACCAACCAAATAATTGCCATCTCTATGAGTGAATAATCACTAGCTTTTGAAAACATCACTGCAAATGCCAAAAAGATACTAAAAAGTTTTGTACCTATGACAAATGGGGTTGAGTTGTCTGAATCTAAATCGGGAGATAATCCTCCCATCGTCCCTATCAAAAATGCCACACTGGCTTCTGGGGTTGATAATAATCCCAATGATAAAAGTCCGCTTGAAAGCACTCCGCTACCAATCGCTGCTCCTGTGATGTGTCCTTGAAAATTTGCCAATTTGTTCCTTTTAAATAAATATCGGTGAGGGGTTCTTAAACCTCAATTTTTGTCTCATTCTGATTTTCTATATAAAGTGATTGCGATGGAAATGCAAACTCTAAATTATTTTTCTCCAAAATTTTCCAAATCTCATATAGAAGCTCCTCTTTTGTATCTAACCATTCATCCCACACTACACTTTTGGTAAAAGCATAAATCAAAATATCGATGGAGGAGGCGGAGAATTGGTCAAGATAAACTAATAGAGTTTTTTTGATACCATATTTATCCTCCACTTTTATCAATCTTGAAGCTTTATTGGTTGTTCGGGTTTTTTTCTCTGTGGCGATGGCTGGATGTTTATCAAAAAGTTCTTTTATCTCCTCAACGGCTTTTTGAACATCCTCTCGATTTGAGTTATATGTGACCCCTACGTGCATCTTGATTCGTCGCCCAATAGAACGTTTGCTCCAGTTTTTGACCGATTGATTGGCTAAAACAGAATTTGGTACGGAGATGAGGGCATTATCAAAAGTTCGTACTTTTGTACTTGCAAATCCCAACTCTACGACTGTCCCTACAACATCGCCTGATTCTATCCAGTCCCCTTGCGAAAATGCCTCTTCAAAGATAATTTTAAGGGAGCTAAAGAAGTTTGCGATGGTGTCTTTTGCTGCCAATGCCACCGCTAATCCACCAATTCCTAGTGAGGTCAAAATAGCAGTTATGTCAATACCCATTTTTTTTAGAAAAATTAAACCTGCTGCTATGAAAACTATCACTTTTGCAATTTTAATGACAAGGTTAATCAACTCTTTTCGTAACTCTTTTTTGGATTTTTTGTATTGAGCCTCTAGCAAAATTGCCACAATCAAATCAATCAAAATAATAATCAACCAAGCAATACTTATAGTGTATAGAAGTAGAAAAAAGGAGTTTATAAGTGCTGGAGATTCTTTTGGATAGGTTAGAACATTGATAGCCAAATCCATACCAAAAATCCGTATAAGATAGGTAAGGGGTCTTTTGATGTCATCAAAATTATATAAAATCACATCATAAGCATCCTCTTCGGGAGTATCCAATTTTTTTTTCAAAAATGGGATAAACAGATTGTCACTCACATATCGCATTCCCCCAAAAAAGAAAATAATCATAAAAAATATAAATAATCGCCCAATATCGGTGTGAATATAGGAAAGATACTCATTGATATTTGAGATATAGGTGATTTGATTTGAAATTTTGTTCACTACATCGATAGATTTATTTAAAGCCAACCGTTTTAAAACAGATTTTTCCTCAAAAATATCATCTCTTTTTTTATAAGTATAACCGATAAAATTTTCATACATTATCAATCTAATTTTCAGATTTTTAATATTTTTATTTATCATCTTCAGTAAAAGTTGAGTTTTTTTTCTTTTGCTATTTTGATATTTCAACATATCCTTTTCAAACATTTTCATATCTTGATTAAAATATTGAAGAAAAATCTTTTGGGCATCCACCCTATATTTCACATTTACAATATTTAAGTTTTCCAAATCATAAGATATATGTTTCAAAAAATAGTAGATTTTCTTATCCAGCTCCAGTTTCAAAAGTTCAAAATTTATCTTTGTATCGGTGAGTGAGTTTTTATCACTTTTAAGCTCCTCAAGCTCCCAAATTCGATTATTCACAACCTCTTTATTAAAAAAATCTATGCTATCATCACCGATTTTCATCGGTTCATTTTTGACAATCTCAATCACATTATTATAAAAATTTATTCGCTCATGACTTGTAGATTTTATCTCCTCTTCACTTTCCAAAAGCGAGTTGGTAGATTTCTCCTTTTTATCAACAGATTCACTATCAAATAATATGATAGTTGCCTCGTTTAATTCACTCCAAAAATTCACATTTGCAAAAACTAGATTAACTAGCACCAAAACAATCAAAATAACTCTCATTTCTCACCTTTTTTTCTTATTTTTAAAAGGTAATTTACCATAGATTTGCTAAAATCACCATTATATAAAAGAGATTAGGAGCATTTTATGAAAACAATTGATGTACGAGCAAAATTTTTAGAATTTTTTGAAGATAAAAACCACAAAATATATTCATCTATGGCATTAACTCCAGATGACCCCACTTTGCTTTTCACAAATGCAGGTATGGTTCAATTTAAAGATATTTTCACAGGAACTCTCCCCGTTCCCAAAAATCCAAAGGCTACAAGTTGTCAACTTTGTGTGAGGGCTGGAGGGAAGCATAATGATTTGGAAAATGTGGGCTATACCGCTCGTCATCATACTTTGTTTGAGATGTTGGGTAACTTTTCGTTTGGGGACTATTTCAAAAAAGATGCGATTTCCCATGCTTGGGAGTTCGTGACAAAAATCCTGAAACTTCCTGCAGATAAACTTTGGGTGACTATCCATGATAGTGATGATGAAGCAAATGAGATTTGGAAAAAATATATAGACCCCTCACGGATAAAAAGATTTGGGGATAAAGATAACTTTTGGTCGATGGGTGAGACGGGAGCTTGTGGGCCATGTAGCGAAATTTTTTATGACCAAGGGGTGGAAAATTTTAATACCAGCGAAGATTATCTCGGCGGTGAGGGGGACAGATTTCTTGAGATTTGGAATCTTGTTTTTATGCAATATAACCGTGATAAAAATGGTAATTTAAATCCACTTCCAAAACCTTCCATCGATACAGGAATGGGGCTTGAGCGGGTTCAAGCGATTTTAGAGGGTAAGATAAATAATTTTGACTCATCATTGTTTAGTCCCCTCACCGCTGAGATTGAAAAGTTGCGAAATAAAAAAATTGATGAAAATTCGGTAAATAGTCACCGAGTGATTGCTGACCATCTTCGAGCGGTGAGTTTTATGATTGCCCAAGGTGTGATGTTTGACAAAGAGGGGCGAGGTTATGTACTTCGGCGGATTTTGAGACGAGCGGTGAGGCACGGCTACTTGTTGGGATTTAGAAAACCATTTATGGCATTGTTGTTTGATAAATTAAATGCAAAAATGGGCAATCATTATGAGGAGTTGGCGGAGAAAGCGGACTATATAAAAGAGCAGATGAGTTTGGAGGAGCAACGATTTTTTAAGACTATTTCGAGTGGAATGGAGCTTTTTGAAGTGGAGTTAAAAAAGACAAAAGAGATTTTTAGCGGTGCAGTGGCATTTAAACTTTATGATACTTACGGTTTTCCATTGGATTTAACAGAGGATATGCTACGAGAAAAAGATATGAAAGCCGATATAGCAAAATTTGATGAGTTGATGAGTGAGCAACGAAATAGAGCGAAGGCAAATTGGAAAGGTAGTGGCGATAAGGCGACCGATGGGGATTTTAAAAAGATTTTAGAGCGAGTTGGTGAAAATGAATTTGTAGGTTATGAAAAAATTTCGCACCAAACAAAAATTAGTGCATTACTAGATGAAAATTTTAAAGAGGTTCAAGAGTTAAATGGTGATGGTTGGGTGATGATGGAAGAGACTCCATTTTATGCAAAAAGTGGAGGTCAAGAGGGCGATGTGGGTGAGATTAATGGTTTTGTTGTAACGGACACAAATAAATTTTTTGGTTTAAATTTTGCAGAGGTAAAAAATGCAAATTTGAAAATAGGTGATGAAGTTAAGGCAATTGTAAAAAATAGAGATGAGGTTGCCAAACACCACTCAGCAACTCATCTTTTACAGATGGCTTTGCGAGAAGTTTTAGGTGATAATGTTAGCCAAGCGGGAAGTATGAATGATGCGACAAGATTACGATTTGATTTTACTCACCCAAAAGCATTAAGCCGTGAAGAGTTAGAAAAAGTGGGAAATATAGTAAATGATTTGGTAGCTCAAGCGATAGAGGGAAATGTGGAGGAGTTACCATTAGATATTGCCAAAACCAAAGGTGCAATTGCGATGTTTGGTGAAAAATATGGAGATAAAGTGCGAGTTGTGGAGTTTGGTAAAAGTGTAGAGTTTTGTGGGGGGACTCATATCAAAAATACAGCTGAAATAGGGAGTTTTTATATCACAAAAGAGAGTGGAGTGAGTGCTGGAGTGCGACGGATTGAAGCGGTTTGTGGAGTTAGTGCAGTGAAATATGCCAAAAGTTTTATGACTAAAATTGCAGAGATAAAATTAGAAGTAAAAAATAAAAATCCACTTTTGGGAATTAAAAGATTAAAAGATGAGATAAAAAGCCTAAAAGATGAGATGAAACTTTTGCAAAATGCCACCAAAAAAGAGCTTGAATCTATAAAAATCGGCGATGTAAATTTAATTGTAGATATAATAGAAAACGGCGACATAAAAAATATAATTGATGAAGCTAAAAACACTCACGAAAAAGTGGCAATTTTGATTTTGCAGATAAAGGGTAATAAATTAGTGATAGCAAGTGGGGTCAAAAATGCTCCAATAAAAGCTGGTGAGTGGCTAAGAACTGTCGCAAAAATCGTAGATGGCAAAGGTGGCGGACGAGATGATTTCGCCCAAGGTGGTGGGAAAGATGTGTCTAAAGTGGAGGTTGCCAAATCAGAAGCAATAAAGTTTGCAAAAGCTAAAATTTTTTAGAAAATAAAGAACAATAAGTTTATGAAAAAAGTTTTTTAACTGTTAACTAGCTTACACTACAAATCTCAGGATAGACTCAAAATGCTTAAATCTTAATGACCACAAATGTTTGTGGTCTCATTGATATAAATTTATAATTTATAGGAAATTTTTAAGTTTTTGGGTATAATTCAGAAATTCATACTAGAAAAGGAAAATTTTAATGCTTAAATTATTATCTATTATTATTTTGATAACTATAAATTTATTTGCTTCAATCGATATATCTAAAAATGCTATAACAATTATTACTTCAAATTCACTAAATAATTCTAAATATGTAGCAAAAAGTTTAACTAATTATGATATTTATCTTAAAAAAATTGTAAATGAGCAAAATAGATCTAATTATATTATCTATACGGTTAATATTGATGAAAGTATAAAAGAAAAATCTTTAAAACAGATACAAGATATTTTTCCATTAGCTAGTCCTTGTTCTTTAGAAGAGTTAAAACAAGTAGTTTCTACAAATAGAGGAGATGATGTTTTTATACATAAATCTATGATTAAAATGTCTTTCAAGGAGCTAGAAAAAGATGATGAAAATTTTATTGAACCAAAGAAAATAATTAAAAAAAATAAGAATTTTATAGATAATAGTAATAAATCTATTAAAATTGCACTTGTCATTCAAGAAAACCAAGAGAGAAAAGCAGTAGCTATCCATGAAGCTTTAAAACTGGCGATGAAAGAGATAAATAGTAATGGTGGAATACAAAATCATAAATTAGAGTTACTATTATTTGATGATAAAAATAAAAAAGAGGTAGCTAAACAACAAGCTCTCAAAGCAGTAGAGTCTGATGCAGTTATAGTTTTAGGGCATAGAACTTCTAGTATGTCTATTGCTGGGGGAGAGATATATAAAAAGCATAAAATACCTGCTATTACAGGAAGTGCTATGTCTGACCTTATAGTAAAAGATAATCCTTGGTTTTTTCGTACTATACAAAATAACTCTTTGCAAACAAATATTATAGCATATTATATTAAATATATTTTGAAAAAAAAGAAAATTTATCTTATTTCAGAATCGGGTGCTTATGGGGAAAATATTTATGATACTTTTATCAAATATGCAAAGGAGGTAGATTTAGATATAGTTAAAACTTGGAAATTTGATTGGAAAAGTAAAAATTTAGAAAAAAAGGCCAAAAAGATTGTTAGAGAATTAGCAAGAATATCACAAGATGGGGTATTGTTTTTGGCAACAAATGATAAGAGGTCTATACCTTTTATCTATAATATTAGAAAAAAAAATTTAAAATTGCCAATATTTGGAACAGGTACAATTGGTAAAACATCTTATCCTGCTAGATTTTCAAAATATCCTTTAGAGAAGGCAAAAAAGGGATATTATTCAGATCATATTTTGACTCCATCATTTATGCTTTATGATATTGCAGGAGTTGAAGCTATTAAATTTGTAAAAAAATTTAAAAAAATGTTTGGGAAAAAACCAGATTCAATTAATGCAGTTTATTATGATACATTAAATCTTATAGCAAAGGCATTAAAGAAGGTGGATTTGAATCAGGATAAAAAAAATATAAGAAGTGATTTAAGAGATGAGATAGCTGATATAAATAATTTTAATAAATCTTATATAGGGGTAACAGGTATGATATATTTTAAAGAGGGGGAACTACAAAGAAAACCATATATTGCTGAATTTATACAGGGTAATTTGCTTTCATCTCAATTACAAATTAATAAAATAACAAATTTAGCATTAGATAATTATATTAATAATAGCAAATTAACTTATTCTCAATTAAAAAAAGAATATCCAAATCTTTTAAGAATAAAAAGTGGATTTTTAATGAAAAAAGAGATTATTCGGATTGGATTTAAACTATATAAAATTAGTGAAATTGATATTTTAAAGAAAACTGCTAGATTGAATTTTGATATTTGGATGATAGATAGAGGTGAGATTTCACTTAATGAATTGTATTTCACTAATGCCATAGATAAGATTAAATTTGATCTACCGTATGAGGAAAAAATAACTGTAAATGGTATTTATCAAAGATATAGAATTGATGCAAAATTTAATTTAGATTTTGATACAACTAAATTTAAAGTAAATCAACATCTTGTAGGTTTTACACTTGCCGTTAAAACTAAAAGTAATAAAAAGCTAATATTAGTTCCTGATATTTCAAATATAAAATATTCCTTTGGAGAGAGTTTTGTAGAAAATATAAAAAAAGAGCAAATTTTTAGTGATAATTCTTTAAAAATAAGAGAAGCAAATTTTTATTCTTCAAATAAAAATATAGATTCTTTAGCAAATCCGTCATTAACACAAATTGGTATATTTGAATATAAAACATCAAATATAAATCTTTTTATCACCTTTGATACAAAAAGTTTTGATGGGAATAGTTATATAGATTTTAAACAATCAATATATATTATTTTAATATCTTTGTTATTTTTATTTCTGTTAATTTATTTCCGAATCTATTTAAACAAGCAAAATATTATATATCATAAATATGAATTATTTATTAATTTTCTATTTTTCATTATTACTACTTCTTTGGTTTATATAATTTTATTTGCATTAGAAGTATTTATTTTAAATATAGCTTCTACTCTTGTAGAAAGAACAATACTTGAAAAGATTGCAATTTTTATAAATATAATATGGGTATTAGTTAATGCTACACTTATAAATAATCTTATGCTTTATACTGTGTGGAATCCAATGGAGAGAAAAACAAACAAACCGATACCAATGTTATTAAAAAATATGATTTCATTTTTGGTTTATATAATTGCATTTCTTATTATGTATAAATATATTTTGTTACAAGACCTTACTAGTTTATTAGCCAGTATGGGTGTATTAGCTATGGTAATTGGATTTGCTATTCAGGCAAATATCAATAATATTTTTTCAGGACTTGCTCTTAATATTGAAAATACTGTTGATGTAGGTGATTGGATAGAGTTTATAGGTTATCCTGAGGGAAAAGTGAAAGATATAAATTGGAGAACCACAACTGTAATATGTAGAGACAGAAGAGTTGTAAATATACCAAATGCAATCGCTTCAGAATCTCCACTAACAAACTTTTCTAAGTCTGAAAAATTGATGCAAACAATTATAATAGGTGTAAATTTAAAATATAATCCAGATGAAATAAAGTTAATGCTTTTAAATACGATGGTTGATATTGAAGGGATTTTACAAAATCCAAAACCATTAACAGGAATAAAAGAGATATATAGACGAGAGGTAAGATATAAATTACTTTATTTTATAGATAAATATGAGAATAGATTTAAAATAGAGGAACAAATTTGGTCAAATATTTGGCTCTATTTACAGAAATCAAATATTAAAAAAAAATAATTAATTTTTAATTATGAAAAATATATTTAAGGAGTACAGATTAAATAAGATACAATTTTTATGGATTTCTAAAATATTATTATTACTAATATTATCTAATGTTATTTTATTAGCTAAAGATAATAAATCTATAACATTAGCTTTAGTAGGTCCATTGACAACTAATTGTGGTTTAAATATGATAAAATCAGTAAAATTAAGAATATCTGAAATAAATCAAGCTGGTGGTATTCAAAATAGAAAAATAGAATTATTAACTTTTGATGATATGAATAATAAAAAATTAGCAATTCAAAAAGCAAAAGAAGCTGTAAATTCAGATGCATTAATTGTTTTTGGGCATTGCTATTCATCTACAACGGCAGAAGGAATTAAAGTCTACAAAAAAGAAAATATGCCTGTTATTAGTGCTACTGCAACATCTACTCAATTAACAAAAAATAACTCCTATTTTTTTAGGACTGTTCCCTCAAATGCACAAGAGGTTCAAACTTTAGCATATTATTTAAAATATATAATGAAAAAAAATAAAGTTATAGTTATATATGATAATGATATGTTCGGTATAGATTTATATGAAAAGTTTTTGAGAGTTGCAAAGGAGATAAGATTAAGAGTGATTGCTAAATATGAAGTAGATAGTAGTTCCAAAAATTTAAATAAAAATGCAAAAAAAATTGTATCTAGGATAAGAACTTTAAATAAAAATTCTGCTATATTTTTTGCAACACATAGTGGACAAGCAATACCTATAATTTATCATTTAAAAAAACAAAATATCAAAATGCCATTGATAGGTTCGAGTGCCATATCAGAAATCTCCTTTGCTAAAGAATTTAATAGATATCCATTAGAAATAAAAAATAAAGGATATTATACAGACAATCTATATTGTGTAGTTCCAATGCTTTTTGATATTGCTAATAAGAAATTAGACCAATTTAAAAATAAACTTCAAAGTGAAACTATAAATTCTACACAAGCAACTTGGTATGATACAGCTTCAATAGTTATTAAAGCCCTCAATGCAGTAAATTTAAATCAAAAAAGGGATAAGATAAGAAATGAGTTAAAAGATAAGCTATTATCTATGAATCAACCACATTTAGGAATAGAAGGTGTTACTGGAAAATTATATTTCCAAAAAGATGGGAGTATCAATAAAAAATCATATATTAGTAAATTTCAAAAACAAAGAGTAGTTTCTTCACTAGTGCAACTTAATAATATAACCAATTTAGCATTAAAGAATTTAATTAAAAATAATGAATATAGTGAAAAAAAATTAAAAAAAGAATATCCATATCTCTTAAAAGTCAATAATGGTTATCTTATTAAAAAAAATATAATTAAAGTTGGTTATAGATTAAATAAAATCACAAATATTAATATACCTAAAAAAACAGCAACTCTTGACTTTGATATTTGGTTTCGTTCTAAAAATAAAATTAATTTTAAAGATATTTATTTCTCTAATATTGTTGATAAAATTAATTTTTCAACTCCTATTGATACTAAGATTGTCAATAGTGAAAAATATCAAAGATATAAGATAAAGTCCAAATTTTATATAGATTTTGATATAAATAAATTTAAAATAAATCAACATCTTGTAGGATTTTCCCTTGGTAGTAAACAAGACAGCACCAATGAGTTAGTATTTATAGCTGATATATTAAATATGAATCATTATACTGGTCAAGCAATGGTGAGAAATATAGAAAAAAATAATATTTTAAACTTGGATAAATGGAAAATAAGAAGTGCAAATTTTTATCAATCTAATTTAAAAAGAGAATCACTAGGCAATCCAACATTACTTACTATTGGTCTTAACGAATTTGATACACCAAATATAAATCTATATATAGTATTTGATGATAAATTATTTGTAGTAAAAAATTATCTATCATCAGAGATGGCTATTTATCTATTTATAATAATATTTTTTTTCATAATATTATTAGAGATAATTAAAAAATATTTTCTTAATTTTAAAATACTGTTTTTTATGCTAAATAGTTTATCTATCTATATTCTATTATTTTCGGTAGAAGTATTTGCTTTAGATATATTAAATAATTATATAGATAGAGATAATTTAGTTTTAATAGCATCATTTATCAATATTTTATGGATTTACCTAACAACATTTTTAATTAATAAATTTATTAAAAATATTATATATAAAAAAATTCCAAATCTTTTACAAAGTATGATTTCATACATTCTCTATTTTATAACATTTATAATTATATATAGATTTATCTTTTATGGTGATTTAACAACTATTCTTGCTATTATTGGTACATTTTTAACAATAATTATTTGGGCTGTTAAAGTAAATTTGTCAAATATATTTTCAGGATTATCATTAAGTATTCATCAAACTATGGCTATAGGAGATTGGGTTAAATTTTCAGGTTATCCTGAAGGAAAAGTTGTAGAAATTAGTTGGAATAAAATAGTAATAAAATGTAGAAATGGAAGTTTATTAAATATCCCAAGTTCCACAATTGCAAATTCTACACTTACAAATTATTCTAAAACTAAACAATTAATGCAAATCTTACATATAGATGTTAAAAGCCAATATAGTCCAAAGAAAGTCAAGAAAATTCTTTTAAATTCTCTAAAAAATATTAATGGTATTCTAGATAACCCTGCACCACAAACTGAAATTCAAGAGTTATTTGAATATAACATCACTTATAAAATAGTGTTTTATATAGATGATTATCAAAAAATAAATAGTATTTTACAAAATGTATGGACAAAAATTTGGAAAGAGTTGGATAATGAAGATATGATAAAATTAAATTATAAAAGATAAATAATAGGAGATAAAATGGCTAAGCAATACATTATATTAACAATATTCTTTATATTCTTAATTCAAAATATACTATATAGTAAAACAATTACAATTTATGGAGATGATAGTTATCCTCCATATTCCTATAAAAAAGATGGAAAAATACAAGGTATCTATGTAGAAATTATGCAAAAAGCATTTGAACAAATTGATGAATTTGATTTAATAATAAAATTAGCCCCTTGGAGCGAAATATTAGATAAAGTAAGAAAAGGTAGAGCTTTAGCAATATTTTCACCATACTATGTTAAAAGTAGAGAAGCAGTATTTATTTACTCTGAACCATTAGTCAAAGAAGAAGTTGTAATATTTGGATTGAAAAGAAAATTAAAAGGTAAAATAAAATGGCCAAATGATTTTTATCATTATAATATAGGATTAAATAGTGGATTTAATTATGAATCTTTGGGTGGAAAAAAATTCTTAAAAGCTTATAATGATGGAAAAATTAATATAACAGAATCAAGAACAAATAAATTAAATTTAGAAAAATTAAATGCAAATAGAATTGATTTTTATTTAAATGATAAATTAATAGATAAAAGTGATTATCCAAAAATAAAAAGAGGAATGGCTATCATATCAAACAATGGTCATCTTTGCTTTACAAAAAAGATTAAAAAATATAAATTTATACCTACATTAAAAGAAGATTTTGATAAAATAATTAAAAAGATGAAATCTAATAATGAGATAAAACAAATTATAAAAAGATATATAAAATAAACAAACCACCAGATGAAAGCTGGTGGGTTTGGAAAAGCTTTAAAAAAGCTTAATTATATAATCCTGTAAGGCATCCTTCATTTCTAGCTATACACTTTCTATTTAAATTTGAGCTATTTAATTAAAAGCAAAAAAAAATCCAAAATTTCTTCGTCTTGCACATTTAACAGCTGATATTAGACT
>JAOZPA010000091.1 GCA_029932985.1 Campylobacterales bacterium | reverse complement strand
AATCACTCGTGCCAATCGGCAAAATCCCTTTTTTTAACATCTTTTCTCCTTTTATCATTTTTCTTAAAATCTCCAAACGGAAATTAGGTGAGACCACCATAAAAAAGCTATTGTTTTAAAAGTTGTGCTTTTTCAACCATTCGTATAAATTCCGCTCGATAACCTTGATTATCTGCACCTTTGGATTTTTTGGCATTTACCAAAACATCATCAAGAGTAAGTTTACCTTTATGTTTAGAATCGGTTAAAATCATAGCAAATCCAGCCACCACCCCCGTAAAATTAAAATCTACATCGCTAATCTCATTGCTTGAAGTTCTGATAACTTTTTCCATTTTTGTAGAAATTTTGCCATCAGGTTTTTTATATCTAATCTTGACCGTTGCCAACTCATCACTTTTGATTATCACATTAGTCACTGGTTTTTGATATTTCAGATTATCAATTTGCGAAACTTGCTCACCATTTTTCATCTTAATCTCATAAAGTGCAGTCACCCGATGCCCCATTCCAATCTCACCAGCATCTTTTTTATCATTATTAAAATCCTCATTTGCCAAGGTTCGATTTTCATAACCAATCAACCGATAGGAATGCACCAAAGCGGGATTAAACTCCACTTGAATCTTTACATCTTTTGCCACAGTATAGAGAGTTCCGCTCATTTGAGTCACCAACACTTTTTTCGCTTCCAACAAATTATCGATATAAGCATAATTTCCGTTACCTTTATTTGACAACATCTCCATCTTATTATCTTTGTAATTTCCCATTCCAAAACCCAAAATACTAAGATAAATTCCACTTTTTCGCTTCTCCTCAATCATCGAAACCAAACTACTTTCACTACTTTGCCCCACATTAAAATCACCATCAGTAGCCAAAATCACCCTATTATTTCCATTTTTGATAAATGCTTTTAGTGCGATGTCGTAAGCTAATTCTATCCCAGCCCCTCCAGCGGTACTGCCTCCAGCTCGTAAACTATCCAAAGCTTTTATGATTTTTTCTCTCTCATCACCTCTAGCTCTATCCAGCACAACTCCAGCAGCCCCTGCATAAACCACGATAGAAACTCTATCAACAGCTCTTAATTGACGAACCAAAAGTTTTAGGGATTTTTGCAAAAGTGGTAATTTATTTGCTCTTCCCATAGACCCTGAAACATCCAGCAAAAATACAAAATTGCTAGGTGGGAGTTTGGAAATATTAGATTTTTTGGTTTGAAGCCCAATTTGGATAATCTTATTTTCACTCCACAATGACTCACCAACTCGTAAATTTATATTAAATGGTTGAAAGGTGAGAGGTTGTTTGTAGTCATAATCAAAATAGTTTATAAACTCTTCAACTCTAACCGCACCTTTAACTGGCAATTGGGAATTTGTCATCAAAATTCGTCTGGTATTTGAGTAGGAAGCAGTATCTACATCGGTACTAAAAGTGGAAAGTGGCGAAGTGCTAACCTCTTTAAAATTATTTTCACCTTTGTGCGAATACCCCTCTGTATTAAACTTATTGGACATAATAAGTGAACCACTACCCAAAAAGATTCCTCTTGTACCCTTATATTGGATTCCTCTATTTCTAGTAACGACACTCTTTCTCATTCTTTTGCTTCTTATTCTTTTTATTCTTTTTATTACTTTAGGAGGAGCAGAAACTTCAACCATCGGTGCAGGAACTAAAATATCTTTTTTTGCCTCTTTCTCCATCTTTACAGGAGATTTATGACAACTCACATCACTTGTTGTAATATTTTGGCAACTATAACTATTCACAAAAAAATCCACCGCATCCTTTTTTGCATCCACCAAATTTGAAGCCAAAACCGTTAAACTATGCTTACAATTGGTCGTATCTATTTTGCAAATATAACTATCTGCATATAGAAAACTCATCGAAAAAATAACAAAAAATAGAGACTTTTTCATCATTTACTCCTTTGATTAATTTTAAATATTATACCATTTATTTTGGGGATTTGCTTTAATTTATGAGGATTTGGTAGAGATTCTTGTCGATTTTCTGGATTAAGTGGTTTTTTAATGTTATAGAGGATTTTATAAATTTGGAGCGGTTTAGGGTTTGATATTCAGTAAAAAGATTTTGGCAAGTTACTTTTTCTTGCAAAAGTTCTTTGTGAAGTGGTGGTTTATTTTGGTAATCTAAAATTATATTTGCAAGTCCCACAAAATTTAGCTTTATAAAAGTTCTGACTATAAAAGCATCAAATTTTCGGGCGATATAAACTAGTACAAATGGTGTGCCGATGATGGAGGCTTCTAGGGTGGCGGTCCCCGAACAAATAAATGCAAAATCGCTTTTTAAAAGTGTGTCGTGGGTGTCAGATGAGATTTCAAATTGTGATATGTTACCGTAAATTTCAGCTATCTCTTTTGGACTAAAATGCGGTGGAATTACCAAAATCTTTTTTTCATCTACCTTTTTTGCCACCTCTCGAAAAACCCCCATCAAGGCTTTTATCTCACTTTTTCGACTCCCAGCCAAAAATGCCACTATCCCATTTTTTGTCACTTTAGCTTTGGTTTGCTTTATCTCCTCGACCAACGGATTTCCTGCATAGATTGAATTTTTGAAAAACCTCTTCTCAAATGGAAAAATCGAAACTTGCACATCGGTGTATCTCTCAACCGTTTTTATCCGATTTTTTTTCCACACCCACACTTTTGGCAAGATATAATAGATGATGATAATTTTCGGATTGATTTTTTTGATAGCTTTTGCCAATGGAATATTAAATGAGGGGGCATCAATGAGCAAAACTTTGTCATATTTCAAACTCAAAATCGCTAACTCTTTTATAACTTTTTTGGCTTTTAAAATCTTTGGAATCACATCTAAAAATCCCATCACATTAAATTCATTTGAGTTAAAGTCTGCTTTGCCCAATCTTGGGTCAAATATGCCTCCTATTTCAGTCCCCTCACCGCTAAATATTAAATTTTCTAAATGTAGATTTGCCGATGGCTCAATCGCTGAAACTAAAAGTTTTATCATTTTTTCTCTTTATTTTATATGGAACTTTATTATAACATAAAAAATTGCTTTTAAAACTAATGATAAAATAAATAATTTATTTTTTAATTATTAACTAATTCCTTATTAAAAATAAATTTGCTATAATAAATAACTATATATTTCACAAGGAAAAAAATGAAGAAAATATTAATAAGCTCAGTCGTAGTTGGGTTATTGGCAACTAGCGCTTTATATGCAAAGACTTATGCAACAGTTGATGGTGTAGAGATTACAGATGATGATATTGCGGTGATTATACGAAATCCGCAGATTAAGATGGACCAGTTACCAGCAGAGACACAAACGCAAGTTGTTAATCAAGCGGTTGAGAGAAAACTTTTGGCGATAAATGCTTTAAATAGTGGTGTGCAAAAAGAGACTGAGTATAAAGAGGCTTTGGAGAAAGTTAAGGAGAGTTTGGCACTTGAGCTATGGATGCAAAAAGAGTTAAAGTCACAAAAAGTTAGTGAGAGCGATGCGAAAGATTTTTATACAAAGAATCTTGATAAATTTAAGCAACCAGCTTCAGTTAAGGCAAAGCATATTTTGGTCAAAGAGGAGAGTGAGGCAAAGGCGATAATTGAGCTTTTAAATAAAGCTGGTGATAAAACGGTGGAGTTTGAGAAGTTAGCGAAAGAGAAATCAACTGGACCATCTGGTAAAAATGGTGGAGATTTGGGTTGGTTTGATGCTAAAAAAATGGTACCTGAATTTAGCACAGCTGCATTTGGATTAAATAAGGGTGAATATACAAAAACTCCTGTGAAGACTCAATTTGGTTATCATATAATTTTGACTGAAGATAAAAAAGATAAAACAACAGTTACATTTGATAAGGTAAAAGAGAAATTAATTTTTGACCTTAAAAGAGAAAAATTTGGTGAAGCGATTAAAAAGATGGCAGGAGATTTGAAGAAAACAGCGAAGATAGTAATCAAGTAAAAATATATTTATGAGGAGTCTTAGATGAAAAATTTGGGTATTTTAGAGATATTAAAACCTGGGGTAATAAGTGGCGATGATGTGCAAACTCTATTTCATATCGCACAATCCAATAATTATGCAATTCCAGCAGTCAATGTTGTGGGTACAAACTCAATTAATGCGATAATGGAAGCGGCGAGAGATGTAAATTCGCCAATAATTATTCAACTTTCACACGGTGGAAGTCATTTTTTTGCAGGAAAAGGGCTGAATAATGAACATCATGAAGCGTCTATTTTAGGAGCGATTAGTGCAGCTCGTCACATTCACACCGTTGCTAAACATTATGGGGTGGTTGTGATTTTGCATACAGACCACGCATCTCGTGAACTTCTTCCTTGGATAAATGGATTGCTTGAGGCTAGTGAAGAGGAGATTAGAAAAACGGGCAAACCACTTTTTAGCTCCCACATGATAGATTTGAGTGCAGAACCAATAGAGACAAATATCACAATTTGCAAAGAGTATCTACGAAAAATGGAAAAATTGGAGATGACTTTGGAGATAGAGCTAGGAGTTACGGGCGGTGAAGAGGATGGTGTGGATAATACTCATATCGATAATGCTCTGCTTTACACTCAGCCTGAAGAGGTTTTTTATGCTTATGGGCAGCTTAAAAGTATAAGTGATAAATTTACAATTGCTGCATCTTTTGGTAATGTTCATGGAGTTTATAAACCTGGAAATGTTGTCTTAACCCCTAAAATTTTGGATAATTCTCAAAAATATATTGAAGACAGATTAGGAATTGATAAAAAACCAATAAATTTTGTTTTTCACGGCGGAAGTGGTTCGTCAATTGAAGAGATTCAAGAAGCTATCTCCTATGGAGTTGTAAAGATGAATATCGATACAGATACTCAATGGGCTTTTTGGGAGGGTGTGAGAAATTTTGAGATTCAAAATAAACAATATCTGCAATCCCAAATTGGAAATCCCAAAGGTGATGATATTCCAAATAAAAAATATTATGACCCGAGAGCTTGGCTACGAAAAGGCGAGGAGAGCTTGATAAAAAGACTCAAACAAGCTTATGAAAATTTAAACTGTATTGATAAAAATTAATTAAAGTGCATTGAGGATTAAGGCACTAAGTGAGATTTTAGATAAATTTCTAAGCAATTCCCATAAGGAAGAGGCTTAAGGTAAATTTAAACTCACTTATTGCCTCATCGCCTTTTTAATTTAACTAAAAAGTCCATTCACACTTTCATTGTGATACACTCGTCTAATCACCTCTGCAAAAATTGGAGCAACTGTAAGAACCGTAATTTTCTCACACTCTTCTTTGAGAGGAATTGTATCACTTACCACAAGCTCATCAATCACACTTTGTGAAATTCGCTCATAAGCAGGACCACTCAAAACTGGATGAGTACAACAAGCCATCACCGAAGTTGCACCCTTGCTTTTCAAAACTTCCGCCGCTTTTGTGATAGTTCCCGCCGTATCAATCATATCATCAATCAAAATCACATCTTTACCCTGCACATCGCCAATAATATTCATAACTTCACTCTCATTTGCCCTCTCTCGCCGTTTATCCACAATCACCATATCTAGCCCACCGAGAGTTTTTGCAAAAGTTCTCGCCCGTGCCACTCCACCAATATCTGGACTTGCAATGATAGGATTTGGAAGATTTTTAGCTCGAATATAATCGGAAAAAAGGATTGAACCATACAAATTATCCACAGGAATATCAAAAAATCCCTGAATCTGCCCGGCATGTAAATCGATAGTAATAACCCTATCCACACCCGATGTCTGAATCAGATTCGCAACCAACTTCGCAGTTATCGGCACACGAGGAGCAGCTTTTCTATCTTGCCGTGCATATCCATAGTAAGGCATCACCGCCGTCACAGATTTTGCAGAACTTCGCTTGAAAGCATCGGTCATAATCATAAGCTCCATCAAATTTCGATTTGACGGTGAGCAGGTGGATTGAATAATAAATACATCTGTTCCTCTCACGCTATCTTTTATCCGAAACCCAATCTCGCCATCACTAAAATTTGAAATTGTTGCTTCACTTAGATTCATTGTCAATTTTTTAGCCACTTCTTTGGCAAATTCAGGATTTGCCGTCCCTGAAAAAAGTTTATATCCTATCATTATTTTCCTTTGTTATTTTTTTTAATTTTTCTGCAAAAATATCAACTTCACTTTGCAAATGTCGCAAATTTTTAGAGTTATCTATCATAAAATCAGCTATCTTTTTTTTCTTCTCTATATCCATTTGCAAATTCAACCTACTAATCGCCTCACTCTCACTCAGCCCCTCTCGCTTCACCAATCTATCCAAAATAATTTCTCGTGGAGCATAAACCACCACTACTTTCTCTATATCATAATTTTTTGTCTCAAAAAAAAGTGGAATATCTATAATATAAGGAAATTTGTAAAGTTCTAATTTTTCACTCTCTTCTAAAATTGCCTTTTGTACAAGAGGATGCATAAAATCCTCTAACTTCTCTTTTTTCGCTTTATCACTAAAAATCAATTTCCCAAGTTTTTTTCTATCAATCTTCCCATTCATTAGATACTCTTGCCCAAACATCTCTCCAATCTCATCTGCTTTGGTATTTAAAATTTTGTGAACTTGACTATCTGCATCAATAACCGCAAATCCTTGAAGTTTCAAAAGGCTACAAACGGTACTTTTTCCACTGGCGATTGAGCCTGTTAATGCGATTGCAAAATTATACATTAGTGTTTTAAAACTTTAATTATAGATTTTTTAATCCCCGTAGGAAGTGCAAATGAAGCTAAATGAACATCACAATTATAATACTCAAGCCCCTCAAGCAAATCTGATTTTTGCAAAATAATATCAGCAGTTGGGTGATATTTTTTGGAACAAAACAGAGCCACATTTCCCTCAAAAGTGTATGGCATTCCAATTATAAATGGATTTGAGCTAATCTCCAAAAGATTTTTTATCTCATCAATATTTTCATAATATCTCATCTTTGTATCAATCAACAAAATTCCTTTGTCGGTGAGTGTACCAAAAACCATATCCAAATCCACACCACTCATATCACAAATCACCACCAAATCAAAATTTTTATTCATTAGAGTATCAATTTGCCGATTTTTAATCTCCACAATCTCTACATTATGTTTCTCAATCTCACTGTTCAAATTGCCTTCGCCATTTATCACAAGCACTTTTTGAGGCGCAGGATGACAACAAAGCCCAATATGGCTCAACATCTCATTTTTTATAAATTTCATCTTATCTCCAATCTCCGTAATTTTTGAATGGATTTTAACATATATTAGTTAAATTTGCTCTAAGAGTTTTATAAATTGGACTAGAAAAGTTATCTTTTATAGAAAAAGTGAGAAGTAACACTTGACACCTTGCAATTTTTTAGCTATAATTTGAAATTAAATACCAACAATAAGAGTAAAAGATGGATAAGCGGATGACAAATTTATTGATAGCGAGTATCATTATTACCTATTCTTTCTTTATTTTTCAATCACTAGAGAGGGGGGTGGAGATTAAGAATATTATCAAAGTTGTTTCGGCGATTATTGGCCCCGCACCGATGATTTTATTTTTATATTTTTTATTTTCATCAAGGGATTTATCCAAATTAAATTTTCAAAAAAAAACAAATAAAATTATTTCATCAGTAATTTTAGTAGCAAGTTTGATTTTCACGATGGCTTTCATACAAATATATGAACTATTTTTTAATAAATTCGGCGACACAAACCTCCCAATTCTATTAAACTCAATAATTCTATCAATGTATGTTTTAAATTTATCCAGAATAAAATCGGTTCACATCGCCGCCGCCCTCAGTGGAATGGGCATAGGTATCTCAATGTTTATCGTTTTTATCTCAACTTAGGAGGACATTATGCTAACCAACAGATACAAGTTATTCATCATCCAAGCAATCTTCACGATATTTTCCATC
Source organism: Campylobacterales bacterium (assembly GCA_029932985.1). Taxonomy (GTDB): domain Bacteria; phylum Campylobacterota; class Campylobacteria; order Campylobacterales; family JAOZPA01; genus JAOZPA01. The sequence continues at coordinate 1,356 of JAOZPA010000091.1, read as the reverse complement.
GTCTTAATCGGATTCGTACTCACCCAAGATGTTTCCAAAGAGTTCACAATGTTAAAAGTAGTTTTATCGCCATTTAGTGCAATTTTGATGCTTTTTTTCCTACTCTTTATCTTCAACAAAGTCATAAAAAACTTCGACGACCAAGAGTACAAAGCAAAAGTAGTAATAGTTAGTTTCATCATATTAGCCATAGTTTTAGTCGCTACAATCTTCGGAATAAACACCATTATGGGATTTCTGCGAAGCATCGATAAAATCATCTTCATCCTCGCTATGATTTTGTGTATCGTCATATTTTTTCTGCTAAGAATTGGAAATATCTACACCATGGCAACCATAACAGGAATGGCTCAAGCAATCATCATCTATGTAATATTTATCTATTGATTATAGGGGTTTAACAACCCTTCACCGATAAATTAATCCTCATATTCTATCACTAGCTTTATGATAAACCTCTAACTCATCTCTTTTTCCAACTGCAATAATTTTAACCACAATTACATCTTCAATTATTCTATAAACTATTTGTAGTCTTTTTTTATCGGCATACATTTTTCGATAACCTGTTAAATCATATTTTGCTTTTTTGCCAAGTGGCAGACCCAATTGAGGAGAAGTCTCTAATTTTTTAAATTGCTTATAAATCAAAATCTTTTGGCTATGTGAAAGTTGGGATAAATCATTATCCGCTTCCTCTTTTAATTTTATCTTATAAATCATCTAAACTAATACCCTGTTTTTTCATCGATTCTTCAAGAGAAATTGTTTTTGAGTTTTTTCGCTCCTTAATTTTATGATAAATCTCCATATATTCTAATATTTCAGAGTCTCTTTTAAGTTTTTCATACTCCTCTATATTTATTAACACCGCTTCAAGTTTGTTATTTTTAGAAATTGCCAATTTTTCTCTAGCATTATTCAAAAGAGAATTTAAAGCAGATGAAAAATTTCTTGCTATATCTGTTGCAGATATTATCTCATGTCGTGTATAAGCTATCATTTCAGCTCCTATTATATGTATTATTTTACACATAATACTACATTAATAATTAATTTAAGATAAATGATATTTTAAATGACAACAAAATGTCATTTATTTAACAATTTTCATTATACCTAATTTTATAGGTGTATAACTCATCCCAAAAAAATAGGGCTAATAGATTCTCTTATCTATAAAGAATATAAGATTATTGTGTGAAAAGTAAAAAGTGAAAAGTGAAAAATAATAGGATAAATATTTTTACGATTAATTTGGATTTAATGTTATTTTGTGTAAAATTAGATTTTTAAAACTAAAAATTAATAGATTAGCGGAGTGGAATCGTTTCCGCAAGATATAATTCCACTCCA
>JAOZPA010000090.1 GCA_029932985.1 Campylobacterales bacterium | reverse complement strand
GAAATTTATCAAAAAATCTATTAAATATCTTATAATTAAAACCTATATAATTATTAAGATAAATCTTATAATTTGAACCACTGGCATTTTCAATTATAAAACTAATATCTATAATATCTCCATCACCCTCATCATTAGAGATACTCATAGTTAATTCAATTTTATTTTTAATATTTAAATTATAAAAAATATCTTTATAAGATGTTGTTCGGATACTTTGAATATTACGATAGTCAAAATATGTTTTCCAAGTAGCAGATGAGTAGCCTAGCTTATAATCACCCTTATCTAATTTTAATTTTTTATCACTTCGCTCAGCTCTTTTAATAAGTTTATCAAAACACTCACCCCAAAGAGAGATAGCTTCTAAAAGAGTTGTTTTCCCACTATTATTTACACCTGTAAAAATATTTAATTGATTATTAAAATTTATCTCTATCTCTTTAAAACTTTTGAAATTTTTTATTTTAAACTTTAGTATATACATAATATATTCCTTCATTTGCAAATGAGAAGTTTTGGTTTGGGCTTTAGAAGTTAGTTTATTTCACAAAACTACCCCCGAATAATTTCGGGGATTTAAAACTTTTTAAACTGTTCCTTGTTCGTATTGAGCTCTGATTTTATCTTTTTCGAGTTGAATTTTTGCTTTTTCTGCTTCTTTTTTCTTGAAGTTTTCTATGCTAAATTTAAACCAAACAAGAGCTGCTGAGGCTATAAAGATTGAGCTATAAGTCCCCACAACCACACCGACTAATAGTGTAAAACTAAATCCGCTAATTATCTCTCCACCAAATAGGTAAAGGGTTAAAACAACAAAAAAAGTTGTAAGTGATGTCAATGTCGTTCGTGATAAGGTCCTTGAAACTGAAAAATTTATCACACTAGTTAAATCAAATGTTTTCGCATCTTTGATACCCTCTCGAATCCTATCAAATACGATAATCGTATCATTTAATGAGTAACCTAAAATCGTCAAAAGTGCGGCTAAAATATCCAAATTTACCTCAACTTGAAATAGCACAATTGCCCCAATAGCGATTGAGATATCGTGAATCAAAGCAAAAATAGAAGCTACGGCAAATCTCCACTCAAATCGAAATGAGATATAGACTAAAATAGCGATGATTGAGAAAAACAGCGACAACAACCCCTGCTCTCGTAACTCACCACCCACTTTAGGTCCAACCATATCAACTCGCCGAATCTCCAATTTTCCAGTATCTATCAACAAACTTCTAATACTATCACCCACATCTTTATCCACATTTTGTGAGCTTGTCTTAAACTTTATCACCACCTCATAATCACTACCAAATTTGGTAATAGTCGCATTTTCAAACATCGAATCTTCTGAGATAGCTTTTCGTATATCAGCTATGGGTGCAGGTTCTTCATATTTAACCTGAACAACCGTCCCACCTGCAAAATCGATTCCGTAATTTAACCCTTTTGAGAAAAGTAGAGCAAATGAAACTAGCAAAAAAGCAACAGAAATTCCTATAAAAACATTTCGTTTTCCCATAAAATCATAAGTTTTATATCCACTAAAAATTTCCATATTAACCCCTTATTCCAAACCAAAATTGTAAATTTTTGCTTTTTTGTATTTTGTCTATGATTAAATCATATATTCCATGAGTCCCCAAAATCGCTGTTAGCATCGATGCCAAAATACCAATACTAATCGTCACGGCAAACCCTTTTATAGCTCCTGTTCCATAAGCATAGAGGATAACTGCCACAATTAAGGTTGTGATATTTGCATCCAAAATTGCACTCATAGCATTATCATAACCCTTTTCAACCGATTGTCGTATCGAAAATCCCTGTTTTAAAAGTTCACGGACTCTTTCGTTTATGATTACATTTGCATCGACCGCCATCCCCACCGTCAATACGATTCCTGCCATTCCTGGGAGTGTGAGGGTCGCTCCAAACATCGCCATAACGGCAAGTATAATAAATAGATTTGCAATCAAAGCGATATTTGCAATAACTCCAGCCATTGAATAATAAACTACCATAAAAACAACAACTAGCAAAAATCCCAAAACCAATGCAATCATTGATGCTTTAATACTATCAGCTCCAAGTGATGGTCCTACACTTCGCTTCTCTTCCATAAAAACAGGAGCGAGTAATGCACCACTTCGCAGAGCAATTGCCACATCCGTAGCCTCTTGTGGACTAAATGCTCCACTTATTTGACCACTTCCTCCACCAATTCTCTCACGAATTACAGGGTCAGAATAGACTTTATTGTCAAGCACAACTGCCAATCTTTTGCCAATATTTCCACCTGAAAAATCACCAAAAATTTGAGCACCTTGAGAATTTAATGAGAAACCGATAACTGGTTGATTATTTTGGTCATAACTAACTCTTGCGTCGGTGAGCATTGAACCATCCAAAATTGGTAACTCTTTGACTAAATATTTGATATTTTCATCTTTTGCATCATCCAAAATCAAATCCCCAAAAGAGGCCGCTTCATCATGGCTCAATTTATAAACTTGGTCAGCTCTTGCCTCATCAACTGCCATAAGTTGCAGATATGCAGCTCGTGCGATTAGCTTACGAACCCTCTGCTCCTCCTCTTGACTTTTAATCCCTGGAAGTTCAACCAAAACTTTATCTTCACCCTGTTTTGCCACGTGAGGTTCTGCCAAACCAAATTTATCTAGCCGATTTCTAATCGTATCAACAGCTTGGTCAACCGCATATTTTTTTATCGTTTCAATCTCTTCTAATGTATAAGATAATGTATAACTGATTTGGTCATCTTGTTTGCTAGAGCTAAAACTAAGACCTGTAATCTCGCTTAACATCTTTTCGAGTTTTGCAGATTCTGAATCATCTAAAAGCACAAACTCTATCTCATTATCTCCAATTCTTATCGAATCAAAATCGACAACAATCTCCTCATCTTCACAATAATATTTCACACTTGATGCTAGTGATTTAATTTTTGATTTGATAGCTTCGTCGGTTTTTACACCTAAAAGCATGTGAAGACCCCCCTGTAAATCCAATCCTAAATTTATCTTTTTGCCACTATCGCTTTGTATAAAAGTTGGAATCGAAAATCCAACTCCAAATATGATAGCCAAGATAAAAATTACTAATCTGTAATTTAATTTCATTTAACTCTCTTTAATCTATGATTTTTCCAGTTTTAAATTCTGCTTTTCCTCTTTACGAGCAATAAATTCTCTTGCAATCTTCACAATTACATCATCATTAAGCTTAACTTTGATAAAATCCTCTTCGGGTTTTATAACTTCACACAAAATCCCACCACTTGTTACAACTTTGTCGCCTTTAGCGAGATTATCAAGCATCGCTTTATGCTCCTTCTGTTGTTTCTGTTGTGGTCTGATTATAAGGAAATAAAAAATTGCAAAAAGCACTATCAACGGCAAAAAACTACCTAAACCTTCCATCACTATCCTTTAATAAAAAATTTTTCAAATCGCACTTTACCATAAACAACATAACAAAAGGCTTTTTTATAGCTTTTTCTCTATCAATTTTTATCTATTTAGCATATTTTCAAATTCAAATCAAAATCCTAAATACCCTCATCGCCCTCACCGCCTTTTACTTCCTCCTCAAAGCCCACTTCACCACCTATTTTTCCATTGGCTTTTTCATCGCCATTTTCTGGTTCAACTGGATAATCATCTCACTCATCTATTACGACCTCACATATCTTATGCCCATCGAACTATTTATCATCGCATTTTCCTATGCCCTCATCTTCCTCCTCATCGGTCTAATTCAAAACATATATATACGAGCAATAATTTTTTTATTCATCTCCCACATCCACCCACTAGGACTCAATTGGTTTGTGCCAGAACTCACACTTCTCGACACATATTTTGGAATCACAAAAATCGAATTCGCCATTTTTCTACTCGCCATCATCCTATTTATAAAGTTAAAAAAATATTATAAAACCCTATCTCTCATTCCCCTCACCGCTCTTGTGATATTTCAAACCCAAGTCCCCTCACCGCTATCTAATCCATTAAATATCTACCTCTCTCAAAGCAAAATTCCTCAAGAGGTGCGATGGGATGAGCAATGGATATACAAAATAGTTGAATTTCAATTTACTGAGATTGATAAAGCAATTAAAAATAAAGATGATATAGTGGTCTTGACCGAAAGTGCATTTCCATTAATTTTAAATAATGAGGGGTTGTTAATCCAAAGATTGAAACTACTTTCAAAAAAAATTACCATAGTTTTAGGCTCAATTTATAAAGCAGATGATGGGTATTATAATGCAAATTATTATTTTATAGATGGTGATTATCAAGTAGCAAGAAAAGTTTTTTTAGTTCCATTTGGGGAGGAGATTCCATTTCCGCAATTTCTCACAGATTTAATAAATGAAATTTTTTACAATGGAGCAAATGATTATAAAAAAGCGGAAAGTTTTTTTGATATAGAGATAAAGGGGGTGAAATTTAGAAATGCAATCTGCTTTGAAGCTACCGTCGATGAATTATATCACGATGCCCCAGATTATATAATCGCCTCTAGCAATAATGGCTGGTTTAAACCCTCTATCGAACCCACCTTGCAAAATTTACTCATCCGATTTTATGCCAAAAAATATAATAAAATCATCTATCATAGTGCAAATATGGGTGTAGATTTGGATTAAGTTTTTTGCCTAACTATTGGAGTAATTAGACAAAAATTTCATTCAAAAATGGACTGTTAGTTGGGATATTATTTAATTTTTAATCCTAAATATCTTGTTCGATTAATTCTTTGAATCTATTGAAGTAGATTTTTTTCATATCTTCTAAATCTCTGCTGATCCTATTTACCACGAACCCCTCACCGTTGATTTTTCCGATTTTTTCTACAGTTACATTTAATGAATTTGCAAGTTTTTCAAACTTTTTCTCATCTGTAATCTCTACGATTGCTCTTGAAAAAGTTTCACTATACAAATCTCGTCGGCTTGAGATACTTTTTATATCAATTTCAACTCCCTTACCACTCACGACCGACATTTTAGCCAATGCGATTATAACTCCGCCCACATTCACATCTTTTGCACATCTTATAATACCTGCTTGATTTGCCTCATCTATAATTTGCCAAAGTTTTAACTCTTTTTCATAATCAATTTCAGGATGAATCCCCTCAACTTTATCATAAATCTCTTTCATATATAAGCTTCCGCCAAATTCACTTTTGTCCTCGCCTATTAAGTAGATAGAGTTTCCTACGGTTTGAAAACTTGATGGCAAAACTTTAGTAGCATCTGGATTCACTCCCACATTTACGATTGTCGGGGTTGGAAATACACTCACACCATCAGTTTCATTGTACAAAGATACATTTCCGCTCACAACAGGAGTATTTAATTTTTTACAAGCCTCTTTTATCCCCTCGCAAACCTCTGCAAATTGCCACATCACCTCTGGGTTTTCAGGATTTCCAAAATTTAAACAATCGGTAATCGCCAAAGGTTTTGCCCCAGTCATCGCCACATTTCGCCCACTCTCAATAACCGCTGCCGCTCCACCCATTTTTGGGTCGATATAGCAATATCTTGGATTACAATCACTACTCATCGAGATTGCTTTTTTACTCCCTTTGATTCTAATTGTACTCGCATCCAAACTCCCCGGAGCTTTGATTGTATTTGTTTGCACCATCGAATCATACTGCTCATAAATCCACGATTTATCAATCACCTCCATACTTCCTAAAACTTTATCAAACACTTCATCGCTACAAAGTTTTTCAAAATCTGTAATTTTTGTTTGTAAAATTTGGTCTAAATATTTAGGTCTGCTGACTGGTCGGTCAAGTTCTGGAGCTTCCTCGGTGATTGGCTGAATTGGAATGTCGCCGACCAATTCATCTTCCCAGTAAAGCTCCATATTTCCAGTATCGGTAACTTCACCGATGATTTCTGCATCAAGTTCCCACTTTCTAAAAATATCCAAAACTTTTTCCTCATAACCTTTTTTTGCACAAATCAGCATTCTCTCTTGAGATTCACTTAGCATAAACTCATAAGGGGTCATCTCATTTTCCCGTGCAGGGACTAAATCTAAATCCATCTTCATTCCACTTCCTGTTCGACCAGCCATCTCAAAACTACTACTCGTAAGCCCAGCCGCACCCATATCTTGGATTCCTACGATGTAATCTTGTTGAAAAAGTTCCAGACAAGCCTCTAGCAAAAGTTTTTCAGTAAATGGGTCACCACATTGCACCGTCGGACGGAGAGATTTATTCTCTTCACTGAAACTATCGCTACTCATCACCGCTCCACCAAGCCCATCACGACCTGTTTTACTTCCTACATAAATCACAGGATTTCCAACTCCCTCAGCTCGTCCATAAAAAATATCTTTGGTTTTGCAAGTCCCCAAAGTGAAAGCATTTACCAAAATATTTCCGTTGTAGGCATCATCAAAAAATGTTTCGCCACCGATGGTTGGAACTCCCATACAGTTTCCATAATCACCAATTCCTGCCACCACTCCACGAACTAAATATCTTTGATATTTTGAAATTTTATCATTTCGTAAAATATTTCCAAACCGCAAAGCATTCATATTTGCAACTGGTCTAGCCCCCATCGTGAAAACATCTCGCAAAATTCCACCAACTCCCGTCGCTGCTCCCTGATATGGCTCAATAAAACTAGGGTGATTGTGGCTCTCCATCTTGAAAACCGCTGCATCTCCATCACCAATATCGATAACTCCCGCATTTTCCCCTGGCCCTTGAATAACCCACGGAGCAGTTACGGGAAAACCCTTCAAATATTTTTTGCTCGATTTATAACTACAATGCTCACTCCACATCGCACTAAACACACCAATCTCCAAAAAGTTCGGCTCTCGCTTCAAAATCTTTTTTATATGCTCATAATCCTCTGATGATAATTTATGATTTGCCAAAATCTCATTTATATTTTCCAAATTCAATACCTTTTAAAAGTTTTTATCTATTTTGATTATTTTATCTATTTTTCAATTACACCACGATAAAATAGCTATAAAATTTATTCCTCTTTCAGAGGCTGACAATGAGATGCACCTTTATTAACTAAGATATTTTGTGATATTAGATGAACTATTTTTTAAATCTCTCGTTGCCAAATACTAAACCTCAATAGCCTTAAGTTTTTAATTGACAATATTTAGCTATAATGTTAATTATCAATTAACAAAAAGTAGAAAAAATGTTTAATACTATTAAAAAATTTGAAAAAGTGATACTAAAAGAGATTCCTAGCTATTATAAAAGGTATCTTTATGAAAAAATTGATTTTTCCTCTTCTCTTATTGGAATTGTGGGAGCTAGAGGGGTTGGAAAAACTACTCTTCTGCTTCAATATACAAAAGAGTTAAAACAAACTTATGACCCCTATAAATCTCTCTATTTCTCTTATGATTATCCCACAAATATCGATATTAAACTTTATGAGTTAGCAGATGAATTTAGTAAAATTGGTGGAAAGTTTTTGATTATAGATGAGATTCATAAGTATAAAAATTTTGCTTTGGATTTGAAGGCTATTTATGATTTCTACCCAAAGCTAAAAGTTATTTTTACAGGCTCGTGTGCAAGTTCTATCTATAATTCACAAGCAGATTTGAGTAGAAGAGTCGTGCTTTATAATATGAGTGGCTTATCTTATCGAGAGTTTTTAGAGTTGTCGCTGGATATTTCACTGCCTAGCTACTCATTAGAGGATATTTTGAAAAATAGCATAGAGATAGTTGATTTGATAAGTGAGTTGATAAAACCGTTGGAATATTTTGAAAATTATCTACAATTTGGCTACTATCCATTCTATTTTAGAGATAAAAACCAATATCTTAGACAATTAAATGCTGTTATAAATATGACAATTGATATGGATTTAGTAAGCTTAGGATTGGTAAAAGTTAGTTTCACTCACAAACTAAAAAAATTACTAAATATCATCTGCGAATCTGAACCGTTTGAGTTAAATATCACAAAAATATCTGCAAATATAGGAGTGAGCAGAAATACACTATATAGCTATTTAAATCACCTAGAAAAAAGTGCTTTACTAAATATTGTAGCTGACAATAAAAAAGGAGTAACTGCTCTTAGCAAACCCCAAAAACTATACCCAAACAACACAAATATATTCTACACAATGAGAAGTGAACCCAAAATTGGAACAATAAGAGAAACATTTTTTGTAAATCAATTAAAAGAAAATCACGAAGTAACAACTTCCAATAAAGGTGATTTTACGATAGATAACAGATATATATTTGAAGTCGGCGGAAAAAATAAAAGCTTTAAACAGATAAAAGATTTGAACAACTCATACTTGGTAATAGATGACGACTCCACTGAACATCCAAAAAAAATCCCCCTTTGGCTGTTTGGTTTTTTGTATTAATCTGACTAATAATTTCTTGGTAAGACCACAAACATTTATGATTATAGAGATTTATAAACTTTGGTATGTTATTAAATTTCTAATCCTAAGCTTAAAGGGGAATCTTTTTAGAACAGCCGTGCCATCTATACAAAGTGAGGAAATTTGTAAAGTATGATACCAACAACTCTTTTAAAATCTAATTCAGTTATATCTTTTAATTTATCTATTTTTCCCATTTTGAAATTATAGCATAAGTTTTAGTTTTGCAAAAAGTCTATTTGGATATATGGTGTTATTTTGCTATAATGTTTGCTATTAAATAGCTGTATGAACAAAATAAATAGATAGGAATTAAAAATAAATGGCACAATCAATAGAACCGAATATTGCAGACTTAGCTAATGGTTGGCTTAAGTCGTATAAACTAGATTATAAACTAGAACAAGAATCTTTAAACAGTGAAATAGATAAGGCACTTTCTGATTATTTTACTAAAAGTGGTGGAAAAGGAGGTAACCGACCAGATACAAAACTACTATTACAAGATAAAAATTTAGATTTTTTTCCAATACTTATTGAATATAAGGGATTAAAGGGTAAATTAGAAAAACTTAATTCTAGTGGACAAGTTGAAAATCAAACAGTCAAAAATGAACCAAATTTTAAAAATATAAACTCTTTTGCAGTAAATGGAGCAATACATTATTCAAATGCTCTACTTCATCATACTAGCTATACAGACATTATAGCTATTGGAATGACAGGATATAAAAATGGAGCTGGAAAAATTCAATATGAAATAGGTGTTTATTTTGTTTCAACATCAAACTTAGGAGCTGGGCAGAAAGTAGGAGAATTTTCAGATTTTTCTTTTTTAGAAGCTAAGAATTTTGATGCTTTTATAAAAAAAGTAAAAACCTTACATTTGTCACAAGAGGAGCTTGATAGACTAAAAGCAC
>JAOZPA010000016.1:3913-28821 GCA_029932985.1 Campylobacterales bacterium | reverse complement strand
AATATGATGGGTGATATAATCTCATTGATTTTTCTGGTAAAACTCCTATTTTATCAACCACTTGGCATAGTTTTTTATATCTATGTTTTCCCTTTTTTGATTTTAAAGTTGCACTATAATGAATAGGTTCAAAACTCACTTCAAACTTAAATTCCCTAAACCTAAATAACAAAAATCATGGTATAGGGTTTTATAAAACTCTTTAAGTGGAATTTTATTTTAAAATGTGTAAAACTCCAGTTTTACCGTCATTACATTTAAAGATAATCCATGTTTTTTTAAAATTCATAGCGATTTATTTTTTTACTATTTTTAGAAGAAGCTCCAATTTTTTTATATAATATTATACTATTTCTCGTAATCATATTTCTAGTTCTATAAAATAGAAATTTTTTTTTAGATTTTAAAAAGTTTGTATAGTTGCCAAAAATATTAGTATATCCCTGCCAAGTTTTGCCTGTTGCATATTTTAAAGTATATTCACCTAAAGGAACATATACATTTACTGTAGAATACCCATAAACATAAATTGTAAATATTGTTTGCTGATTCATTCCTACAAGTTTTATAAAATAATCATCTGATGTTTTTGTTGTTATTTTAAAATTTGCAACTTCCCTACTATTTGTAAATGATTGTGTTGCTCCATTTTCTGGTCTTTGATAGTCAAAATTATCAAAATTTAGATTTTTATATATAAATGTTATGATAACTAAAGAAAAAATTATTATTGATACCATCTTAAAGGACTTACTATTAAAATCTATCTCATATTTTCCTTTAGGGGATTTTTTTTTATCAGATTTTCTTCTTTTTTTTAACTCCTCTTTATATCTTTTTTTTGCTTGATATAATTTCAATCTTTGATTAAACTCTTCATCAGTTTCTTTAGGCATTTATATTATTCTTTTTATTATTTTATCTATATCAATATTTTTTCTAAATTTTTTGATAAAATTATTTATAATTTTTTTTTGCTCTTTTTGGAAATTATAACCTTTATATTTTGGATTTAAATTTTTGAAAAAATTAGTTCTAAAGTTATCATTATCAAAAATTCCATGAACAAAGCTACCTTTGATTTTTTTTGATTTATAAAAAAGAGGATATTTTTTACTTACTCCATTATGAATCTCAAATCCTTTCACTTTTTGGTTAAAAATTTTATATTTTTTTCTTTTTACTATTTTTTTCCTTTTAAAAAGAATATTATCATCTATAAAATTTAAACCATTTTCAGCGGTAAGGGGACTGTTTTCCACACCATTTTTATCGATAAGTTTATCAAACATCATCTCAAATCCACCACAAATCCCATATATTGGGGTAATTGTATTTTGTAATTCTTTAAAAAGCCCAATTTTTTTAAGCCATTGTAAATCTGAAATTGTAGATTTTGTACCTGCCAAAATAATCAAATCATAATTTTTTATACTATTTTTGACAAATTCAACATTTAACTCTTTATCCAAAATCAACGGCTCAATATCATTAAAATTACTCAAATGTGGAAAAGCGATGACAGCAATATTGATTTTTGGATTTTTTTTTGGTTTTGAATAGTTTAGCAAACTTTGAGAATCTTCAAATCCAATATTTAGCGGAAGATAGGGCATAACTCCCAAAACAGGGATTTTAAATCGCTTCTCAATAATTTTAATGCCATCATCAAAGAGAGTTCTATCGCCACGAAATTTATTGATAATCACACCAATCACATTTTTTTGCAATTTTTTATCTAAGAGTTTGTAAGTGCCGTAAATAGAAGCAAAAACCCCGCCCCGCTCAATATCCGCCACCAAAATAATTTTTGTATTAAATTTTTTGGCGGTGAAAGTGTTTGACAAATCTTTATCCATCAAATTTAATTCAACTGGACTTCCAGCCCCCTCAGCGATGATACAATCATAATTTTTTTTGAGTTTCTGAAAGCTTTTTATCACAATTGGTTTTAATTTATCTATATTTTTGTAATATTCTCTAGGAGTGAGAGTTTTTTGAATTTTGCCATTTAAAATTAGTTGAGTTCTGCCTTTGCCCTCAATTTTCAAAAGTACAGGATTTAGATGAGATGAGGTTTTGATATTTAAAATTTTTGCTTGAAAATATTGAGCCACCCCAATTTCACCACTATCATCGCAAACTGATGAATTGTTTGAAACGTTTTGAGCTTTAAATGGGGTAACTTTGTATCCTAAATCTTGTAAAATTTTGGCAATTACAAAAGTTATTGTACTTTTTCCACTATCACTTGATGTCCCAAAAATTGAAATATCAAACATTTTTTACCTTATGATTTTTTAAAACTTGCAAAATACTAAGCCTTTAAAGTTATCCTAAACACCGCTCCATCTTCATTATTACTCACCGTTAGTTGACCGTTGCAATGCTCTTCGATGATAGTTTTACTCATATAAAGTCCCAAACCTGTACCCTCTTTTGCTAATTTGGTGCTAAAATAGGGGTCAAAAATTTTATCTATAATATCCTCAGGAATTCCGCCACCATTATCGCTTACTTCTAGGATATAATTTAGATTATCGTAATAAGCTAAAATTTTGATATATGGATTTTTGATATTTTTTTCAACAAGGACATCCTCTGCATTTTTGACAAGATTTAAAATCACTTGCTTGGTTTCACTTGCATATATCTCAAATTTACTTGTGCATTTTAACTCTTGTATCAATTTTATATCTCGGTTTATGAGTGAAATTTCAATAATACTCAAAACATCTTTGGTCAGTTCCGCAAAATTTGTCAATTTTTTATCTTTATGGGATTTGAAAAAGTTTCTAAAGTCATTTATGGTGGAGCTTAGGTGCTGAGAAAAATCAGAAATTTTTTTCATATCGACTATCACTTTTTCAGACTTGAGTGTATTAAACTCAGCCTTGAGCAAAACAGATATACTCGTGGCACTAATGGCACTTAGAGGTTGTCGCCACTGATGGGCAATCATACTCATCATCTCCCCCATTTGAGCAAGACGGTGCTGGTCAGACATCTGCTTATCTTTTTCACGACTCTTTTTTACCTCCATCTCTATTCTAAATTCCAAATTTTTATTTACTTGTTCTAAATCTTTTCGCCCCTCCTCTATCTGATTCAGAAAATATTTGAAACTCAAATCAAGCACTATAAAAAGGACAGAAATTAGTAGAAAAATATAGATAAAATTCTCTTTTAGAATTGAATAAAATCTATTTGACAACTCCTCAATATTATAAGCGATAAGCACTTTTGCTGTAATTTCGTGCTTGTGATTGTATAAATCTATATGAGAATAGATAATATAATTTTCATTTTTATATTTAATAGTCGCTTCATTTTTATCTAAATCAATCTGTTGAAAATTTTCTTTAAAAAGACTATCTCCTCTTGCTGGAGAAAAATCTTGAATATCCTGTTTTCTACTTTTATCTAAAGAGACAGAAAGTGTATTTTTTTTGACCAAAAGTGCATCTTTAATATTAAAAATATGGTTTATATCCTGAGTCATCTGCTCTGGCTCAATCCCAACCTCGACAAGACCAATATGCTCACCCTCATAAAAAATCGGAGTCACCACTCTATAGGTCATCTTCAATTTTCCAACCTCAAAACCACATTGTTGCTGTCTAAATCGATTGGTATCTATAATAATTTTTCTCTTTTTATTCAGTTTATCCCCAAACATTTGCGGTTTGTGTACCCTCAAAAATGTACTACCATCTTTCAATCTAAAAGTCATTATCTTTAAATGAGGATTTAATATTTTCATTCTATCGTAAAATTTATGAACTTTTTGAAATAATCCCTCCCTATCTTGCAGATAAAATGCTTTCAAAACCTCAGGATTTGCCAACATAATGTTACTTCTTTTAATCAATTTATCCTTAGTATTTTCAAGATAGAGCTTAAAAAGATTGTCAATATTGATATTTACTTTTTTAATTTCATAGTTAAAATTCTCTTTAACTGTTTGATATTGATAAAAAGAGACTATGCCCCCAAACGCGATTAAAATAATCAAAATAGATACAATTAACCCTCTTTTTATTCTTCTTTCTTTCTCAATCATCTACTATCCTTTAAATTAATAGGTAATACAATCTTAAAAATTGCCCCATCTTTTCCATTTTTAATACTAAGTTTGCCACCGCAATGCTCTTCTATAATTGTTTTGGACATATAAAGTCCCAAGCCTGTACCATCTTTATCTATTTTTGTGCTAAAGTCTGGTTCAAAAATTTTATCTATTAGTTTAGTTGGTACACCACCACCATTATCACTAACCTCTAAAATATGATTATTTTCCTTTTGATAAGTTGAAATTTTAATATATGGATTAAATATCTTTTTTTCTAAAACTATATCTTCTGAATTTTTAATTAAATTTAATATAACTTGCTTTAGCTCATTTGGATAAGTATTAATTTTTGTTTTAGATTTTAAATCTTGAATTAATCTTATATTTTGATTAATAATCGGTACTTCAATTATATCCAATACTGACTTTATAATATTACAAAGACAAATCTTTTTTTTCTTTTTGTCAGCTTTGAAAAAATCCCGAAAATCATTAATAGTAGTGCTTAGATGTCTAGAAAAAGTACAAATTTTATCGGTATGCTCAATAACATAACTATTGTTTAGTTTCCCAAGTTTTGCTTTTAAATTTAAATTTATGCTTGTCGTACTAATCGCATTTAGAGGTTGTCGCCATTGATGAGCAATCATCGTCATCATTTCACCCATTTGAGCTAATTTAGATTGGTGTTGTATAAATTTTTCTCGATTTTTTTCTTTACTAATATCTTCAATATTTGCAATCACAATTCGCTCTTTCAAAGATGTATGTGTCCCAAAACTAATTCGCAATGGAAATCTTTCACCATCTTTTCGTATTCCAATTTGCTCTATGGAACTATAATTTATCCCCTTTGTATTGCCAGTTTTCAAAAACTTTTTCAGTCTTTTATAATAAAAATCAAGATTTTCAGGAGGAATAATTTTAATAAGTGAATCAAGATCCAGCATCTCTTTATTAGTATATCCAAACATTTTTTGAGCATTTTGATTAAAGATATATATCTCCTTTTGAGAATTAACTGCAATAATCGCATTTGGATTTGACTCTATCACCAGCTCTGAATTTAATTTTGCTTTTTTTAACTCCTCAATAGTATCAAGCAAATTCTTACTATAAACCTCTCGCACATACAATCCACAATCCAATTTTTTTAAATCATCTATAAGTTTTGTAATATATTTTTTTTTAATTATTGAACCGTGCTGAGGGGCGATAAGCTCCATATCCAGTTTTTCTATTTTATTTAAAGAATAATTAAAAATATCTCGACTGGGCATATATTCACGGTGAAAAACTTTAGCTTCCTCAAAATAATTTTCATCTGCATAAAACTTCCACGACTCCTCAATACCTCCAAAAATATCTCCCGAAAACAAAATTTTGCTCTTTGGTTCATAACTCACAAAAGCCCCAGGTGAATGACAATAGGGTGTAGTTAAAAACTTCAACTTCAACCCATTTTTGGTTTTAAGTTCATAATTATTTTTATCAATTCGATAATAACTAGAAGTTATTCCATAATGTTTTATCACATCTATCATCCGTGAATGGGTGATAATTTGCAAATCCTCTCGGTCTATCAACTTCTCAATTTCAGAAATAGAGGCTGCCAAATCGGGGTCTTGATGGTCTAAAACAATATATTTAATATTTTTCATATTATCTACTTCAGTGATTTTTTTTACCACTGCCTCAAATTCCAACATCGACCCTGGGTCTATCAACACCGACTCATCACCATTTTTTATCAAATATGGATGACATTGAAAAACATCATTTTCAAAATACATCCCAATCCAATAGATATTCTCCCCTATCTCAATAGCTTTGTTATAATCAATTTTTTTCATTATTTTTCATCTTTTACATTTGGGTTAAATTCACAACATTGGTGAATGTTTTTTTGAGGATATTTGATATATTCATAACCTTGAATTATAGTATAAACTCCAAAAATCAGTACACTCACCGATGCTACTTGAATCATAATATTTCTAAATTTTCCATTTTTATAAAGCCCCACAAAAAATCCCAAACTAAATAGTGCAGGAATTGTGCTTAATCCAAATATCAACATTACCAAACCACCATAAATAGCACTTCCTGTACTGGCTGCGGTGACGGCAAAAAAATAAACCAAACCACACGGCAAAAGCCCATTTAGCATCCCCAATACGAAAAAACTAAAAAGTGATTTGGTTCTCAAAAGCTCTCTAAAAAGTTTTTGATACCACTTTGCACTAGACATCGAATGCTCAATAATGGTCAAAAATCTAATCCTACCAGAGAGTGAAAGCCCTGTCAACACCATAAAGATTCCAGCAATTATTAAAAGTGAGCCGTTTGCAAAGTTATTAAACATCGCCACTCCACCCAAAAATCCAAATATAAAACCTAGCAAAACATAAGTAAAAACTCGTCCCACAGAATACAAAAGATGAGCTAACATCTGCTTTGGTTTTCCCCAATCATCTTCAATTTTTGTACTTGAATAAGCGATAATAATCCCTCCACACATTCCAATACAATGCCCAAATGAACCTAAAAATGCGATGGTTATAATTGATAAAATATTGACAGTCTCCACAAAATTCCTTTCTATATTATAGGCTAAAAGCCCCGCACGTGTACCTAATAAAAATTAAAAATTCACCGCTACTTTATATGTTGGGTCATCCTCTTCATAACTACAATATGGTCCAGCATTTTTTAGCACATCTTTACAATCTCGACTCAAATGCCTTAGTGACAATCTTTTGCCCATATCGGTATATTTTTGGGTGATGGCATCTATCGCTTCAACTCCCGAAATATCCATAACACGAGTATTTCTAAAATCCAAAACTACTCTATTTGGGTCATCATCTATATCAAACTGTTCACTAAATGAGGTTACTGAGCCAAAAAATAGAGGTCCATTTAACTCATAAACTTTTGTACCATCATTTTCTGTTCTTTTTCGTGAAGTGATAAATGAGTGTTTCCATGCAAAAACTAAAGCAGATATTATAATACCTGTGATGACGGCGATTGCCAAATCAAAAAATACGGTGATGAGGGTAACAACGATGAGTACAAAGGCATCAGCTTTGGGCATATATTTTATTCGCCCCAAACTACTAAATTCAAATGTACCGATACTCACCATAAACATAATTCCCACTAAAACCGCTACGGGGATGATGGCGATGAGACCAGAGAGTGAAACTACAAAAATTATCAAAAATAGAGCTGCTATAAATGATGATATTCTGCCAAGCCCCCCTGATGTGAAGTTGATGATTGATTGCCCAATCATTGCACATCCTGCCATTCCACCAAAAACTCCACAGGTCATATTTCCTATACCTTGAGCCACACACTCTTTGTTTCCGCTTCCTCTTTTGCCACTCATCTCGTCCAATACAGAAAGGGTCAAAAGGGATTCAATCAAACCAACCAATGCTACTAAAACTGCATAAGGTAAAATTAAAATAAGTGTATCTAATGATATTGCAAGGTTTGGAAGTGAAAAAGTGGGCATATCTCCCTGAATATCTGCAAGATGTCCTACTGTTTTGGTGTCAACCCCTACAAAATATACAAAAAGTGTGATAACTATGATAGCTACTAGACCTGCAGGGACAGCTTTTGTAACTTTAGGTAACAAAAACATTATCGCCATCGTGATAGCCACCAAGATATACATCCAACTAATATTTTCTGTTGGTAACTCTATGGAGACTTGAAAAAATTGAAATTGAGCCATCGCAATTACGATTGCCAAACCATTTACAAATCCAAACATAGCGGGTTGGGGGACTAGACGAATAAATTTACCAAGCTTCAAAACACCAATCATAATCTGAATCGCCCCAGCTAAAATAGTGGCTAACAAAATATGAGCCAGAATGATTTCAGCCAATTCCGACCCATTCATCGTTGGAGCATAAATTTCATTTACCTTTATCCCAAGCCCCACAAAAACCACTGCAACCGCTGCAGTTGCCCCACTAATCATCCCTGGTTTTCCACCCAAAATCGACACAACCAGCCCCAAAATAAATGCAGTATATAATCCCACAAGTGGACTAACTCCCGCCACAAATGAAAATGCAATCGCCTCAGGAACTAGTGCAATCGCTACCAAAATCCCCGAAAGAGTTTCATCCTTGAGGCTAGAAACTGAATAATTTTTCAAATTTATCAAATACAATCCTTAACTTTTAAAGTTGCAAATTATACTCAAAAATTGATTAAAAGGGATATAAATTGACATAAATTTTTTTGAATATAAAACTTAATTATGAATCAAGAAAGCTGTTTTCTGCCAACAACTTAAGACTTAACAACCAGTAATGGATATTTATAGGTGCAATTTTATTATAAATGGTGCGAAAAAATCGCACCTTAGGGGTGAAATATCAAATTTGGCAATTTATTTTAATTTTATATCTACCTAAATCTACACCTTTGGTATCGATGATATGCACCGCACAAGCGAGGCAGGGGTCAAATGAGTGTAAGACTTTTAAAACTTCTAGCGGTCGTGAGGGGTCGGCGAGTTTTATTCCAATTAATGCTTCTTCGTAAGCTCCTCGTTTGCCGTCTAAATTTTTTGGGGTGGCATTCCACGTTGTGGGGGCGATGACACTATAATTTTGTATTTTTTGGTTTTTGATATTTACAAAATGGCTCAAAACTCCCCGTGGAACTTCCAGAAAAACACCACCTTTTGTATCTTTTGGTAATTTTTCAAAGTCATATTTACCCCAAGTTTCAGTATCGTAATATTTGATATTTTGAATCAATCTTGAGACAAGTTTAAAGATATATTCGCAAATATATGCCGTTTCAATCGCACGAGCTACATTTCTACCAATTGTCGTGGAGAGGTCGATTAATTCCAGATTTGTATCTTTCAAAAACTCATCTACAAAGGATTTTATCAATTCATTACCCTTCATATAGCTTACCAAAATTCGAGCAAGAGGTCCAGTCTCCATAGTTTTACCATCATATCGAGGAGCTTTTATCCACGAATATTTATCAGTTTTGGTTTTGGTTTTTAGACTTCCATCTTCATTTAAATCTGTATAAAAAGGTTCATCTTTCTCATTATACCACGCCCTATCCACCTCTTCGGTGATTTTGGTTTCATCAAACTCCTCAATCTCATCAAAATTATGCCCATAAATCACACCATTGCAAAAAAGTCGTTGGTCACCCTCAAACTCATAGCCCCCAACTGATAAAAAGTTTCCGTTTGCTCTACCTTGCCCCTCCTTAATCTCATCTTTGTAAGCGATAGCCAAAAGTTTCATATCAGGCAGATAAGCTCTATCCACAAACTCCTTCGCCTCCTTGATGATGAAAATATAATCATTTAATCGCCCTGGATTTAGCATATCCGCTACACTCGTGATTCCACCCACTACGATACTTTGCGGGTGAGGGGTTTTGCCTCCAAAAATCGCCACCGCTTTACTGATATTTGTCTGAAATTTCAAAGCTTCAAGATAGTGAGAAATCAAAAGCAGATTTTGCTCAGCAGTCAATTTATACTCATTATGCCCCCAATAACCGTTGCTAAAAGGCCCAAGTTTCCCCGCTTTGACAAAATTTTGTAGCTTTGTCTTCACCTCCTCATAATGGGTATGAGAATTTCTAAACGGCTTTTTTGAATATTTGTGAGCCTCTTTGCTCGTGAGCTTAATATCCGCTTCCAATGCACTCACTACATCCACAAAATCTAGTAGATGAAGATGATAAAAATGCACCACGTGGTCTTGAATAAAAAGTGCCATCGCCATTAAATCCCGAATTATTTCCGCATTTTTGGGAATCTCCAAACCATAAGCATCCTCCACTGCACTCACCGCTCCACGAAAATGAGAATTTGTACAAACCCCACAAATCCGACCAGCCATTAGCCCAGCATCCCGAGGGTCTCTATCTTTCAAAATTATCTCAATCCCACGAAATAACTGCCCACTTGCATAAGCCTCTTGAACTACATTATCCTCATCAATTTCAACTTCAACCCTCAAATGCCCCTCAATCCGAGTAATCGGGTCTATAACAATTTTTTTCATCTCTGATTCCTTTTAATATTTAGAATTTTTGGTTTTACAACCCCTCACCGATGGTTTATTTTTAGCTCTTAGGAATAGAAATTTAATAAAAATTGGATATTATTTAATTTCTAATCCTTAACATAACTATTTTATCATATCAAAACTAAATATAGAATATTTTAAATTAATTATTGCGAAAGTTTGTAGTCTTACCAAAAATTGCGCCCTACAAAAAAATGAATTATTGTGTTTTCACTGGAGCTAAGTTTGAAAATTCTGAATATGCGGAGATGAAGATGTTGGTTATGAGAACTTTTGAGAGAGTAAGAGAATTTATAAAAATATCAATACAAAAAGTTGAGAAGAGTGAAAAAACACTCTTCCTATTTATATTAATCTTTAACTTCGTATTGTTCTCGTCCCATTTGGTATAAATCTTTTCCGTTTGTGTCATTCACGACTGTAAGTGGAAAATCTTTAACCTCTATCTCTCGGATAGCTTCAGGCCCTAATTCTGGGTAAGCAATTATTTTGGCACTTGTGATTTTTTTGCCCAACAATGCTCCAGCACCGCCAGTTGCACCAAAATAGATTCCTTTGTGAGCTACACAAGCATCTTTGACCTCTTGGTTTCGTTTGCCTTTGCCAATCATCCCTTTTAATCCATTTGCTAAAAGAGTTGGAGAGTAGCTGTCCATTCGGTAACTTGTGGTGGGTCCTGCACTTCCTATTGGCTCTCCTGGTTTTGGGGGAGTTGGACCTACAAAATAGATAACCGCTCCTTGAAGCTCAAAAGGTAACTCTTTGCCCTCTGCCATCAAATCTACAATTTTTTTGTGGGCTGCATCTCTGGCTGTGTAGATTGTACCGTTTAGATATACAATATCTCCAGCATTTAATCCGCTTACATCTTCATCACTCAAAGGAGTTGTGAAATAATATATTTTACTCATTTTTTTTCCTTATAGACTAATATGTGAGTGTCGTGAGCTGTGGCATTGCACATTTACACTAACTGGCAAACTTGCGATATGGCAAGGGTTCATCTCTATGTGGACTGCTAAAACTGTTTGAGTTCCACCCATTCCCATTGCACCAATTCCAAGTTTGTTTAATTCATCTTTAATCTCTAGCTCAAGTTCTGCAATTTCGGGGTCGGCATTGATAGAGCCTATATCTCTAAAAAGTGAATGTTTGCTACTAATTCCCGCTTTTTCAAAAGTACCACCAATCCCCACACCGACGGTTAATGGAGGGCAAGGATTTCCACCTGCATCACTGATAACTTGTTTGACATAAGCGATAACTCCCGCTTTTCCTGCCGCTGGGGGTAATACTGTGGCTCGGCTGACATTTTCGCTTCCGCCACCTTTGGCTGCATATTCTATCTCAAGCCCCTCACCGCTGACTAAATCAAAGTGGATAACGGCTGGTAAATTATAGCCTAATGTGTCTTTTAAATTTGCTCGGCTAAAAGGTTCACAGGTTGAAGCTCGTAGATAGCCCTCAACATAACCAACTTCTGTACCTTTATTGATAGCCTCTCTCAATGTGCCACCAACTACTTTTAAATCCTCGCCAACTTTCACAAAAAATACAGCAAGTCCTGTATCTTGACAAAGTGGTCTAGCCTCGCTTGATGCGATGTCTGCATTTTCTAAAAGTTGTCCTAAAACCTCTTTGCTTACAGGTGATTTCTCCTCCTCGTAAGCTTTTTGTAAAGCATCAAGTGCATCTTTTGGTAAATTTGCACCAGAATATATAATTGTATCTCTGATGGCATTTACGATTGTGTCAAATTTAATCTCTCTCATTCCCTCTCCCTTCTCTATTTTTTATTTCAAGAAACTTTAAATTATAAAGTTTCTCAACTATATTACTAACAGCTTTCAGACTTCAAAACTGTAACTTTTGTCCTTTTATCTATCATACTCCTCTATATTTTTATGATACCCAATTTTTTTAATATATTCAAAATCTTCCATAGAATACAAATCTGGAAATTTCTCTATAGAATAAAATTTTGCATCAAGACATATTCTTTGATATTCTATATCAATAATTCTTGTATTATTGCTTGGGTGTGCTTTTGTTAAATGTTGAGTTGCTGTTAAAAGAATTAAATTCTCTAAATATGAATCAATACTAGGAAATTCTGACTTCATAAATATATGATGAATTTGTGTTGCTTCTCCATTTGAAAACTCATCTCTAACTTCACTATGTGGAGAGTGATATTTTTTGATAAGTTTTTTAGCTTTTTGTAGTGAATATTTTTGATAAGCTAAATTTTTATTTTTATTTTTTAACTCTCTATTTGAATATTCTTCTCTAGTCTCATCTTTCTTTTTATTTAAATCTCTCCAGTTTTTACGATTATAAAATAAATTATTTAATCCAATAATATCTTTTGAAATACGACCATCAATAATACCTAGTTTTTTTCTAGTATAAGCTAATGGATTTAATACTTTTGGAAACATTCTATTTATATCAAGTTCACTTTGGGTTTTAGTATAGTGTTTAATCATAACTTTATATTTATCTTTTAGTATTTTAAGTTTTTCTTTGGTTTGAAATTCAAAAAAATTATTAAATATATCCCAAATATTTGAATCATTTAAAACTTTTGTTAAATAAATATTTAAAAATATAAGTGAATTTCTTTCACGAATGGCAAGAAAGTCAAGTATTATTTTATTCTCAATTGTAAAATACCATTTACCTTTTTTCTTTTCTCCATTTAATATTTTTCCATAAGCTAATGCAATTAATGATTGGGCAAAAAACTTATCATATTCACTTTTAGCATTTTTTTCTAAAACTTCAGGTTTGCCAAAGACTTCTTTAATATTTTCATTTGAATATTTAAATTCCCAAATATCTTTAACTGTAAATTCTTCTTTATTAGGCTGTTCTATAAATTCAACAACACAATCAGCAATAATTGTTAAAATATCAGCCGTTACTTTATGATCAATAAAACGAGCATTCTTACTCTTTCTAATATCAAAATCAAATTTATTTAAATAATTTTCTATTTTATCTTTCATTTTTTTCCTTTA
Organism: Campylobacterales bacterium; assembly: GCA_029932985.1. GTDB lineage: Bacteria > Campylobacterota > Campylobacteria > Campylobacterales > JAOZPA01 > JAOZPA01. Next base: position 15,625 of record JAOZPA010000016.1, on the reverse strand, counting down.
TTAACCCAAAAAACTGAACAGAGTTATTATCTATATTTAATGACCTTGTACCTCTATTTCTTGCAATTTTATAATACTCTATAAACTCATCACTACTATAATATGCTAAATGATTAGTTGTAATAATTGTATCCTTTTTAACTTTTAATAATGCTACAGAACCATCTGTAATACTATTCTTAGGTAAAAATGTTGCCCTAGGATTATATGTTAAATTTGGTATCAATATTATATTATCTTGATTTAAATATTTTGAGACGACAAAGCTATCTATTTCATCTATAAAGCAGTCGTAATTTTTTATATCTTGAATACTATTATCGGCTATATTCCTTGATTTCAAAACTCGTATTTTACCTCTACTTAAAGTATGTTTTTTAGTAATTTGTCTATCTCTAAAGCTCTCATATATATCAAGTTCCATTTTATCTACGATAGTATCAAAAAAACTATTTCGATAAATCAACCAATAGGGGAAATTTTTTGAAAAAATATATGATTTATCTTGAAGAGTAATACACTGTGTGATATAACTTTCAATTTTTATCTTTTTAAATTTCTCTTTTTTATAAGTATCTAAAAAAAAACTAATTGTTTCTATTTTAATTCCTTTAAAAGCTTTCTCTCCATAGTCTGTAATTGAGTGTAAATTTCTGCTTTCAAGTATAGTGCGTGTATGGTTAAATTCTGGTGAGTTAATTAAACTTTTAGGTACTATCAGTGATACATATTTAGCAAGTTTTATAGACTTTTCAATAAAAAAAGAGAATAGATTATTTGTATTTTTATTATCACTATCTGATTTATATTGGTTTAATAAGATTTTATTATTTATTACTTTACCATAAGGAGGATTTCCTATTATTAAATCATATTTAGTTTTACTCTCCCACAATAAAAAATCTGTATGAATAAAATTAATCGTAAAATTCTTAGGTATTTGAGTTTTTAATAAAAGCACTTTTAAAGTTTTAATAGAATTACTATCTATATCAATTACATCTAAAATTACACTTTTGATATTCTCATATTTTTTAAATAATAGAGGTAAAAAGTTACCTATTCCTACAGAGGGTTCAAGTATTCTAAGTATTTTTTTATTTTTAAATAGTGGTAATTTGTTTATTACATTAAAAACGATGTCTTCTCTTGTAAAATATGCCTTTGTTTGGGTTCTTTTAATATTAGAAAGTTCAGTAATATTATAAAGAGTATTTATATCATAATTAAATTTATTATTTATAATAAAATCTCTTAAAGTATCTATATCTTCTAGTTTATGCTCTAAAATAATCTTATTTATTTCGTTGATTGACAAGGCTTTATTTTTTAAAACTTTTTTAATATTTTGTGCAATAATATCAAATATTTTAGTAGGAACTGCTTCACCGATACAGTGCCTAATATTAAGTTCTTCTTGTTTTAAATATTTCTTCTTCTCTTCAAAAGATAGAGTATTTAGAGAATCAAAATCTAAATTTGACCATTTAAAGTCATCTGATATTGTCATCATACGCATCAGTTCTCTAATACTAAATACTCTATTGTCAGAGGGATGTATTGTACTTTGACTAGATAAAATATCATTTCTTGTATGAATACAAGGTGCTACTCTATCCCAATACCATCTTGAATACTTATCTCCATTCTTATTTTTATTAAAAATAATTTTTCCATCTTTTATTTGATGAGGAATTCTATGAGGCTCTATATTATCAAATGCGGACTCTCCCTCTTTTATATTTTCTATCCAAGGTAACATCTTGCTATCAAAATTTCTATAGGCATGATAAATATCATTTTCATCTATCTCACCCATTGTTGTTAATGATGATAAATCACCAATTAAGCTTTTTAAATTTTTGGCATTTTGTTTTTCTGGAAAAAGGCTATAAGGACTGATATTTACTAAATCTTTTCTTACACCAATGACAAGTGTTCTTGTTCTGCTTGATTGTGAACCATACTCTTTGAAGTTGATTATCTTTGATAAAATATTATATTTACCACCAAGGTTTATCTCTATGGCTTCACTAATAGGCTTATCCATATTATCATTATCTGTACAAATTGTATTTAAAAAAGCTCTTACATTTTCAAAAATAAAAATTTTTGGTTCTATTTTGACAACTATGTTAATAGACTCTACCACTAATGAATTTCTACCTTTTTCATCTCTTTTTTTATGATTAGCTACAGACATTCCTTGACATGGTGGTGTGGCTATTAAAACATCTAAACTTTTATTATAATTCTCTAATTCTCTATAAATTTTATTTTGAACTGCTAAAGTAGATAAATCACCTTGAATATATCCAGTATCAAATTTACATTTATTATTATATTGTTGTATTTTTATTCTTTTTTCCAAATATTCATTAGTTGCAATACAGTGAAAATTTTGTTGTTTAAATCCATAACAACCTACTCCTGCACTACTAAAAAGTGAAATATATGTTAAAGTTTTTATATCTTTTCTTTTATTTATATCCAAATTATCTATAAAATTAAATAAACTTTTTGTTTGAATAATCACTCCTTTTTAAATATATGTTTCAGGCAATAGTAGTTTAATCTTCTATTTTTAGTTTATTTGTAAAAATAGCAAATTATTTATTAAACTCTTCTTTTAATTTTCATCTCTATTTTCTATATTTTGGAATTCAATCTTTTTTTGATGATATGAGTCCTCTTCAGAATAAAATATTCAAGAACAGGCTGAGAAAAAAATTATTTTTTGAATTATTGGATTATACCTTTTTTTAAATTAAAAAGGGCAAAAGTCCCCTATCAAAAAATGATATGGTACTCTTGCCCAATAGTTACCTAAAAAAGATGAATCAAATCATCAATTTTAAGATATTAGATATTGTTGATAATATCGTTTAGTGTAGATGATGGTCTCATTGCAGATTCCGCTTTTGCATCATCTGGCTTGAAATACCCACCTAAATCTACTAGACTACCTTCAATCTCTTGAAGTTCAGCCAAAATTTTTGCCTCATTATCGATTAGTGATTTTGCTACTGGAGCAAATTTTTCTGCTAATTCACTATCGCCTGTTTGAGAAGCTAAAGCATTTGCCCAATATTGAGCTAAGAAAAAGTGAGAAGCTTTGTTGTCATTTTCACCACATTTTCTACTTGGAGCTTTATTATTGTCAAGGTAACCATTGTTTGCAGCATCTAGCCCATCCGTTACAGCTTGAAGTTTAGCATCGTTATTTTTTTGCCCAATAAATCTCAATGATTCAGCAAGTGCCAAAAATTCACCAAGTGAATCCCATCTCAAGTGACCCTCTCTTAGAAATTGGTCAACATGTTTAGGAGCAGAACCACCAGCACCAGTTTCATACAATCCACCACCAGCGATTAATGGCACGATTGAAAGCATTTTTGCAGATGTTCCAAGCTCTAAGATTGGGTACATATCTGTAAGGTGGTCTCTTAATACATTTCCAGTTACGGCGATTGTATTTTTTCCCTCTCTAGTTCTAGCATTTGTAAATCTAGTTGCATCTGTAACATTCATAAATTGAATATCTAGTCCATCTGTATCTAGGTCTGCAAGATAGGCATCTACTTTTTTCTTAATCTCTACATCGTGAGCTCTATTTGCATCTAACCAAAAAATTGCAGGAATTCCCTCTAGTTTTGTTCTCTCAACAGTCAGTCTTACCCAGTCTTTGATTGGAATATCTTTAGTTCTACTCATTCTCCAAATATCACCAGCCTCACACTCAAAACTCATAAGACAAGTGCCATCTTCAGTAGTTACTGTAACTGTTCCAGCTTCTGCTAATTCAAATGTAGTTGGGTGAGAACCATACTCTTCCGCTTTTTGAGCCATAAGTCCAATATTTTGCATTGCACCCATTGTTGATACATCGTATTGACCATTTTTAACACAATCCGCTACCATTTCAGCGTGGAACATACCATAAGTAGAATCAGGAATAACAGCTACACACTCTAATGCACCACCAGTTCTATCCCATTGTTTACCACCTTCACGAACTACAACAGGCATAGAAGCATCAATAATTACATCATTTGAAGCATTAAAGTTTGTTGTACCTTTGTCTGAATCAACCATTGCAAGTTTTGGAGAATCTGACTCAAGTGCTGATAAGAAATCTGCTTTAATTTCAGCTTCGTTTGCATGACCAGCGATTTTTTTCTCTAAATCACTCATACCTAAACTAGGGTCAACATTTAATGATGCTAATGTATCTGAATGTTTAGCAAATACCTCTGCAAAAAATACTTCAAAACCATGACCAAACATAATTGGGTCAGAGATTTTCATCATTGTAGCTTTTAGGTGAAGTGACCATAAAACATTATTTGATTTTGCATCTGCGATTGTTTTTTCATAAAAAGTACGAAGAGATTTAACAGACATATATGTTCCATCAAGAATTTCACCTGTAATTGCATCAATATTTGTCAACTCTGCACCATTAAGTGCGATTGTTACTTTTTGCTCTTTATCTGAAGTAACTGATTTTTCATTTCCATAAAAATCTCCATTGCCTTCCATGTGTGCAACATACGATTTAGGATTTTCAGGGAATGCTCTTAGTCTATGTGGATTTTTTTGTGCAAATTTTTTAACAGCTACGGCAGCTCTTCTATCTGAGTTACCCTCTCTAAGCACTGGATTAACTGCACTTCCAAGACAACCATTATATTTAGCTCTAATTGCCTCTTCATCTGCATTTGCTGGATTTTCAGGGAAATCAGGAATATCATAACCTTGACCTTGAAGTTCTGCGATACAATCTTTAAGCTGACCAATAGATGCCGAGATATTTGGAAGTTTAATAATATTTCCATCTGATTCTAAAACAACTTCTCCAAGCTTAGATAACTCATCTTCAGCTTTACCCATCGCAGCAAGAACTCTTCCTGCTAGTGAGATATCAGAAGTTACAACTTCAACACCTGCTGCTCTTGTGAACGCATTTACGATAGGTAAAAGGGAATAAGTAGCTAAAGCTGGTGCTTCATCGATTTTTGACCAAATTATTTTTGACATATATTTTCCTTAATTTTATAGAATAAAATATAGAATTTACCCTATATCTTGAAATTACTATGTTAGCAGTTTAATCTTTTAATGTCTATCAAAAAATCATAAAATATCTGATTTTAGAGATAAATTTTTCCTCTTTGTTTCAATTTTTCTCATTTTTATTTTCGGTGAATATTGCTTAAATGTTTTTGATAAGTTGTGGCAAAAATATGTTCATTTGCTTTACCTTTGACAAAATATAGATATTTGGTTTTAGTAGGATTTATCGCCGCATCAATCGCCTCAATCTGCACACACGAGACTGGATTTTTTGGAAGCCCCTCAATCTTATAAGTATTATAATTACTGCTATCAGTTTTAATTCGACTAGAGGTTATTTTGGTATGAGAATATTTGCCATAGTTCAAAGTTCCATCCATCTGCAGTTTCATCCCTTTTTGGATTCGATTGTAAATCACTGACGAAATTTTTGGCATCTCAGCGATACTCCCCGCCTCTTTTTGGATAATAGAAGCTATGGTTATCTTTTTAAACCAACTTTTCTGGTCATAATCCCCAAAATATTTTTTTGCTAATCGCTTATGTTTGGCAATCGAAAATTTAAGCAGATATGCCACAACACCCTTCTCTTTCATATTTACCGCCACCCTATAAGTATCTGCCAAAATCACACCCTCCGAGTAGGGCGAAAGTTTTTTGTACTCGTCCATCAGTTTGTCATAAGAGAGATTAAGTTTTGTAGCTATGCTTTTGAAAAAAAAATGAGTCGTTTCCCCCGGGATAAAAAGCAGATTTTGCATCAAAAGTGTAGGGTGAGCCAACTCTTTTAAAAATTTTCGTCGTGGTATATTATTGCTTGAAAACCGCACAAATCCACTCTTTGCCCCTCCATAAGAGCTTAAAATATAGGCATCGATAAAAGTTAAATTTATGCCCTCTTTTTTTTGCAAATGTGATACAACTTTTTTATTTGACCCCTGTGGAATAAAAATTTCTCGCTTATCCAAACGAGTTGATGAGTTTAAATAAAGCTCAAATCCCCCAACAAAAGCCAAACTCAAAAATAGAACTGTAAACAAAAGTTTTTCAACCAATTGCACTGATTTTTTAATCATATACCCCTCCTCATAACTAAAATTTATATTAGATGCAGTATATCATATTTAAAGTGGAAAAATCAAATAATTCATTAATTTTTTTGCCAAACAATAATCCATAATTTAATCGTTAGATTTAAGCAATTCGTGAAAATTCGTAACTCTGCTTTGCTTTACAGACACCAACGCAAAAATTTTATTCTCTGTTTTCTCTTTTTGGATTTGGTTAAATTCACCTCTATTTTTATCAATCGCTTTTTGATTTTGAGCTAGTGGGGGGTTTGCAATATATCGCAGATGTTCATCTATCAACACCCCCAAACCTTTAGTTTTAATATAACCACTTTTTTGAAATTTCTCTTTTGTAATCTTGCAATTTCCATTACATTTAATGGTCAAAGTTTTATAGCCCCGATATTTACGATTATCTCTAGTGTATTCTTGGTAAAATTTAAGCAGATAATCCCCTTGAGAATTTTTTTTCACCATAGGCTCATAAAAATCCACTGTGATAGATTTAAAATTTTTAAATTGATATTTTTTTTGAGAAATCCACTTTTTTCTTTTAGTTATGATATTTGCATAAAAATTTTTATATTTAGATAATTTTTTACTCTCCCACGAATTTTTCCAGCCACTCAAAAATGCCACCAAAAACTCTGGTGCAGGGCTATAAATCTCATCTTTCAACTCTAAAAAAATCTTTTTTGCTTTTTTAAGCTCTCCACCCTTCATCAAATTATAAGCATAATGGTATTTAAGTTTGGGTCTATTTTTTTTCCAAAACATCAAAAAAAACTCACCAGCAGCATCTTTGTGAAAACCCGAAAACTCCAAAGCATAAGCATATTTTTCACGAGCCTTATAATCCTCTGGCTTCTCCTGCAGATAGTTTCGGAAATAGGTCAGCGATGAGTGGTAAAAAAAATTATCATAAAGCCGATAAGCAATCTTCAACTGCCCCCGAGCCACTTTGCTCAAATGCTTCTCTATGGTATTATCTTTTTTCTGACCCCGTGTGTAGCTAGGAGCTACTTTTAAAAGTTTAGCCTTTAACTCTTTTGCTTCGTGATAGTGTGGGGAATCTCGCAAAATTTTATTTAAAATATCAAGTGCTTCTTGGTTGAAACCATTCCAATGATAATTTTTTGCCAAATATAGAAGTGCTTCTGGGGAATCGGTGGTATAGGAATAATACTCCATATAGCCAAAACCCTTGTAGATATTCTTTTTTTTGAGATATATTTTGCCTAACTCCTTGGCAACTTCAAGATTTTTTGGATATTTTTTATAGTAAATTTCATAATAATACAAAGCTCTTTTTTCATCTCCAATTCTTTGATAGAGTTTAGCAAGGTCAAGTTTCAGAGCCATATTATTTTTCTCATTTTTGAGCCGTTTCCTATAAACTTTAATCAAAGTATGAGGTTCATTGCTAATATTCAGCAAAGCATTTTTAATATCTTTGTCTTTAGGAGCGATTTTTTGCAATTTTTCAAATCTATCTTTTGCCTCTTTTTTCTGATTTTGCCAAAGATACACAAACGCCAAAGTTTTTTTTGCCTCAAATATGAGTTTTTTATCTTTTTCCCCATCAATAACCTCTTGCAAAAATTTTTCACTCTCAATAAATTTGCCCTCCCACGAAAGAAATTTACCAATCTGTAATTTTAAACTATAATCTTTCTCTTTCAATATAGATTTCAGAAATTTCAAAGCTTCTCCACTTTTGCCATTTGCACTCAAATAATTTGCATACATCAATTGAGATTTCAAATCTTTTGGAAATTTTTTTATATAGTTTCGTGTGATTCTCAAACTCTCATTAATTTTTTTATAATCAAGCAAAGCGATAGTATAATTTTTGAGACTTTGATGATTTGGATTTTGCATATACTCTTTTATCAATTTTTTAAATTTCTTTTGTGAACTTTTTTTCATCCCCTTTTGAATCAATTTCACCCGTTTATTTTTGGGATAAGTCCTTTTTAATCTCTTCAAAAGTGATACCGCCTTAGAGGTCTCTCCCTCATAATAGTAACTCTCAAGCAATCGCAAAGCATACTCTTTTTTAGCCGTAGAGTTGTACAAAAACTTATAATTAATGATAGCTTTATCATATTTTTTTGTATAATAATAGATTTGAGCATTAAGATTTATGACATCTATCTCTGTCTCATATTTTTTGTCAATAAACCCCAAAACCTCTTTTGCTTTTGTGAACTTTTTTTCCCTCAGGTAGATTCGAGAAGCTTTAATATGCTCCTCTTTAGTCAAATTTTGGGCAACATCAGTTATTGGCAAAATCATAATATAAAATTCAAGATACTCATCATATCGCTGTTCTTTATAAAGTCTATTCAAAGTTTTCAAAATTTGCTTTTTTTTATCTATATTTCTAATATGATGTTTTTTCAAAACCAAATTCAATTCACCCCTTGCATCAATATGCTCCAGCATAATCTTAGCAATTTTAGAATTTGGCTCTAGTTTCAAAACTTTATCTATGGTCAATCTTGCCTTTTTATTATTATCTATACTTATATAATATTTAGCCAATAAGAACCTATTATTTATATTATCTGGATTATCTTTTATGCTTTGTTGCAAAGAGATAGGGTCTAATTCAACTGCCCAAATTGTGCTAAGAAAAAATAATATCACCCATAAAACTTTCATCTTCCACCCCTCCTCTAAATTTTTGCCCAAAATTAATCTCAAACTGCTATTTTTTTAATCAAAAAGAGCTTTTAGTGCATTTCCTTTGTTGCTTTCAAACACTTTATTTTCATCATTTGATAGAATTGTGCTATCCTCAAGCAGTTCAATCTTGTAACCTGTCAACATCGAAGCCAATCGAATATTTATCCCTGCCTTGCCAATCGCCTTTGATTTCTGGTCACTCGGAACTGTCACGATTGCATTATTTTCATCTTTTATCTTCACATTAGAAACAATCGCTGGAGACAATGCCCGTGAGAGAAAAATTTCTGGGATAGGTGAATATTCGATACAATCGATACTTTCACGATTTAACTCTCGACTCACCGCATTTATTCGTACACCATTATTTCCCACCGTTGAACCAATCGCATCAACTCTCGAATCATTTGACGACAAAGCCACCTTCGCCCGAATCCCTGGAATCCTAGCACTTGTATGAATCGTAATTATCTCATCTTTTATCTCAGGCACTTGCAAAATCAGCAACTCCTCCAAAAACTTAGGACTCGTTCGACTCACCTCCACTTTCATTCCTAATCGCTGGTCAATCATCACACTTTTGATAATCCCCCGCACCACATCACCCACTTTAAACTTCTCACCCTTGATTCTAAATCGCTGAGGCATCACCGCTCGAACTTCACCAATCTCTATAAAAGTATTATCATTATCATCTACCCGAATCACACTACCAGATGTTCTTTTACCTATTTGGTCTTGATATTTTTGCAATATACTTATCTCAACTTTTCGCTGAATATGAAACTCCAACTCCCGATAAAGAGTCGATGAAGCTGTCCGCCCCAAATTCTCAAGCTCCATAGGATAGTTCAAAGAATCCCCAATATCTACACTCTCATCAATCTCCCGAGCCTCACTCAAAAACATAAAATTCTCACTCTCTTTTGCCCGAATATTATTATCCTCAACAACTATAATCTTCTGATAAAGTTTCAAATCTCGATTTTCATTATCAATCTCCACATCATACTCAAACTCTTCACCAAAAACTCTCTTTGCCGTATTTATCAGTGCATTTTTCAAAGCCTCATTTACATCTTCAATCGCTAAACCCTTTTCGTTGGCAATCGATTCAATTATATCAATTATTTTTTTCAAAATAACTCCTTAACAATAATAAGATTTCGCTAATTTTCATTAACTAAATGGAAGTATATTTTAAATTGTATTATAAAGAGGTTACATATATTACAACAATATAAAATTTTAAGATTTTTTTTATAATTATGAATCATTTCATCGGTGAGGGGGCTTTGTGTTTGGCAAAAGCACCCTATTATTATGATTTATTCCCTTATTACCTTTCCTCTTTAAGTGAAAATTTACTTTACTATATGTATAATCCGCTGAAATTAAAATTGGATAAAATATGATGAAATTTCTCTTTCTCACACTGTTTATTACTGTTTTTGGATTTATGAATTATTACACCTACAAAAGATTTTTATCAAAGCTAGAACTTTTTAGTCGATATAGGAATCTTATTAAATACTCATTTCTCTCATTTTATTTTTTTGTCGCTCTCTCTATTTCTTCACGATATTATGATATTTTCAATCAAACAATACTCTATTTTTTCTCCTATTTTATTGGAATTTTATTTATCCTATTTGTAGTGGCTTTGGCTTATGATTTGACCCATACCACAATTAGTAAAACCCCTTTTTATCGGCAAAGGCGAGAGTTTTTAAAAATCACTTTTGATGTAACATTTTTGATTTTATCTTTTTCATATATTCTAAAAGGTATTGCAAATGGTTTAAAAGAGCCAATTTTGAATAAAATTTTTATCAAGATAAAAAATCTAAAAAAGAGAGATTATAAAATTATTCAATTGACCGATGTTCATATTGGAAATACAATTAGAAGAGATTTTGTAGAGAAAATGGTGCAAAGAACAAATGCTCAAAATCCAGATTTGATTGTGATTACTGGCGATTTGGTGGATAACCATATAGGAAAAATTTTAGATGATGTTGAACCTCTAAAAAATCTCAAAGCCAAAAATGGAGTTTATTATGTGCTTGGGAATCATGAATATTTTTACACACCACTCGCTACCATCGCTCATCTAAAAACTCTAAATATCAAGGTTTTGCTAAATCAAAATGTGGTGATAGATGATAGTTTTAATTTAGTGGGGATAAATGATAATATCGGCAAAAGAAGAGGTATTTTACAACCAGATTTTAAATTAGCATTTAGTGGAATTGATGAAACTTTGCCAACAATCGTACTAGCCCATCGTCCAAAAATGGTGCTTCAGATGGATAATTATAAGCCAGATTTAGTTATCAGCGGTCACACTCACGGTGGACAAATTTTTCCATTTGGAATTCTAGTATTGCTTGAGCAGAGATATTTAAGCGGTCTATATAACCATAATAAACATACTCAAATCTTTGTCTCAAAAGGTACTGGATTTTGGGGACCTCCTATTAGAATCTTGGCAGATAGTGAAATCTCCGAAATTCATCTTATGGGTTCTTCCTGATTTTTATCTGAAAAAGTTGTCTTTCTGGCTCGACTAAATCTAAATTGCCTTTGTAGGCAGTGAGTGAGAGTGAAAAAATTTCATATTTTATTTTACTCTCATTTAAGATTGTGATTGTTAAAGATAGATGTTTTAAAGTGATAATATTTATCAGCATTATTCCCTCTACTTCTAATCTCTCATAAAGATAGGAAAGTTTTTTTATCACTTTTTCTCCCCCACCTCCCACAAAAATTCTATCTGGATTTTCTGCGATAGTTTCAAAAAAATCTGTGGCTTCTCCCTCTAAAAGTTTGCAATCAACTACAAAATGGTTTGATAAATTTTGTTTTATATTTT
>JAOZPA010000016.1:0-3813 GCA_029932985.1 Campylobacterales bacterium | reverse complement strand
TCAATACCCAGCGTTGCCAAACAATAATCCTTAGATGAACTATTATTTATAATTTTAAGATATTTTTTGTCAATCAGCGATGCAATTATTGTTCCTGCACTAAAAAAAAGTGGACTTCCCGTAACCACATAAAGAATATTTTGAGATGTATAATTTTCCAAAATATAATTTTTTGCCTCTCGGTAACCTAGTTTTAACAGATTTTTTCTATCCTCTTTGAAATTTTTATCACAAATAATCTTATCAAATTGCTCAAAATCTAAATCAATATTTGAAAAATTATAATCCCCCATCCCATTTCCTGCAATCGTTAGCATATTAAACCTATTCCTTATCTTTTTTGAAAAAAGCAATAATTTCTGTAATTGCTCCTAATATATGCCCAATATCAGAGATATATAATCTTCTAAACTCTATCTCCACTTTGGAATCTTCTAGCTTTACAAATTGCCAAATTTCTCCTGTTGTAATTGCTCCAAAAATTGTAGAAATCCCATTTTTTTGCTTTTCATTCCATATTCTTGCTCCAATCATTTGAGCTAAAAGCTGTGGAATTCCTAATTGAATATCATTTTTTTTACTCTCTACAATTGAAAAAATTGGAGAATCAACAAGTAACCTCCCTCCTCCGAGAGTTAATAAAAAATCACACTCTCCATTTAAATTTTTTTCAAAATCAATATCAAGATTTTCACCTGAAAACAGCGAGATGGAAAACTCTTCTCTCTCTATAATCTCCCGAAAAATTGGAGCTATCAGAAATTCACTCTTTGCCTTTTCGCTATTAGGTGAAATTTGAAAAGCAAACTCCAAATCAGAAATAAGCCTAGCACTTGGAGAGATATTTGTTTTATTTAAAAAATTTTTTCTCACTATCTCTAATCCAAACTCATCCTTTATCATCTCAATTGAAAATTTTGAATATGCCATCTACACCCCTTATTTTACATTATTTATTATACAATAATTATCTCTATATTTTTATCAAACCAATTTTTTAACTGTTTTTTTGCCTTTTGAATCATAATTTTTTCAACTTTTTCTCTGCCCACCATTTCACAAACTCTTTTCATACTAATAACCCCATCCAAATTTTTATCGGTTGCCTTTTCAACTGCTTTAAAATCTATACTACCAAAACGATTATGGGTATTTTTAAATCCTTGAGAAATTTTTGTCAGTTTGCCAATTCCACAAATCAAAACAAGGCTTAAAGTCCCCCAACGGAAATTTATAGAATCATATACAAAATTTCCAATCTCTATAATTTGCTCTTTTTTATAACTCTTAGAAGCTTTTTGAAATGAACTATTTCCAATCGTAAAAACCAAAGTTTTAAATCCATTCTCCATAGCAAAATTTATCTCTGTTTTGATAGAATCCAAATATGCCGTGGCAGAAACTGGTTTTACAAATCCTTTAGTCCCCAGAATCGATATTCCACCAAGCACTCCAACTTTTGAATTTGCCGTTTGTTTAGCAATCTGCTCACCATCTGTTACCGAAACTTTACAATAAAGATGTAAATTTTTTCTATCTTTTATAAATTTCTCAAAACAATTTTTCAAAGCGGTGAGGGGGACTGGATTGATAGCTGGATAATTTGGAGAAATTTTTAAACCCATCTTTGTAACCACCCCAACTCCAACTCCTGCATAAATTTTTATAGAATTAGTTTTGTGAGTAAAAATATGAGGTTTTTGATAGATTTGATTGAGATTTAGAGTTTGGAATTTATGCCCCTGCACCGACACTACAATTTCACAACCTTTTGTAACATCCAAATCATCATTATCATTTTTTATAGTTTTTGAAATAGTTTGTCGATGAGTATATAGAAAACCCTCTAATGCAGATTTAAATGCAAAAAAAGTGTGAACTCCAGTCGTGTAACCTTTTTTTAACTTTATAGGTTAATCTTCATTTTATGAAATATTGTTTTTTTGAAACTACTATATTCAGAAATTTTATCCAATTCTTCTAAAATTATCTCTTTAAAAACTTCCCTATATTCATCATTGAATTTAAGATAATTCTCTAGTTGAGTTTGAAAACTAATCACATCTGTAACTATGTCATCTTGGAGACATTTGTATGAATGACTTATGGTATTTTTACCATTATAAATTTTCTCTAAAAGCTCTATGGTATTGTTTATTTTTTTATTTTGATACTCATTATCTGTATAATTTGCCCTAATAATTGCTTTTTTGCACTCACTTAAATCTATATCAAGAGATATAAAACTTTCAACATCATCTTCACAATTATTTAAAACTTCATTTTTGCTAGAACTATTTATATTTTTGGGTCTGAGTTTATTACATTTAGAGCAGATAAAAAAAAGATTCTCATATTTATTTTTTAAATGTGGATAAAAAATTTGTGTATAAAAGTGGTCTATCTCATAGTTTTGAACAGGTTTCCCCTCACAGAGGTAGCATTTTTTGAAAAATTCATCTCTAATTTGCATTCTAGTTGATTCATCTTTATCATCATAATCTGTTAAAACTATCTTTTTTTGAATATTTATCATCTTAAAAATACTCTTCTTAACTCTAAATATTTACTACATATTTCGGGTGAAAATAGAGGTGATAAATTTTGAAAATCAATATCATATTTTATTAATGCTCTCTTTTCTTCTTTATTTAAATTTTCTTTTTTTGCTAATTTTTCAAATTTTCCAAACTTATTTTCTAAAATTTTTGAATATTCACTATCAATTCCAAAAAATTTTCTAACAAGTCCAGTATAAGAAGCTTCGCTTAAATCTTCAACTCTTATATTATTTTCTAAATCATAAATCACTGTATTTGATAATGAAGATAAAACAAAAGGGCTATGAGTTGTAACTATAAATTGAATATTTGGGAAAAAAGTTGTAAGTAGTGGTAAAATATTTTTTTGCAACTCTATATGAAGATGAGTTTCAATTTCATCTATTAAAACTATGCCTTGACAATCAAAACTTTTAGATTCTGTATTTTCAATCTGCATAAGTAGTTCAGTTATTATATCTATAATTGCAGTATATCCAGCTGAAAGGTTATTAAAATTTGATGCTTCTCTATCTTTAGTTTTTATTCTAAAACTATAATCTCTTCTATTAAATTTAAGTTTCAAGAATTGGTCATTAAATATTTTTTCTAATATTGTTTGAAATTTTTTAAACCAACTATCTATCTCTTTTACAGTTATAAACTCTTCATCATCTCTTGCAAAAGATTTATCAGCTTTTAAATTTAAAATATATTGCAAAAATTCACCATTTAATCTTATAGTTTTATTTTTAGGAAAAATCACTCTTTGAATTCCTCTAGGTTCTCTCATTTTGGAGATTCCTCTTTTAGCTTCAAAAAAGGAGTAAATAAAATCAATTTTTTCATTTTGAATTTGTTGATAAAACTTATTATCAATATTTTTTATTTCAAGATGAAGATTAGAATTTTTAGATAGTTCAGTAGATATTAGAAATTGCTTTTCCAATTCCTCCAAAACAGAAGTTTTGCCACTTCCATTTTTGCCAGTTAAAATCAAATGTTTTTTTTCATTACCTAAATCTATCTCTATATTTTTTAAGTGTCTAACTTTATTAATTTTAATTTTGGTTATATAATTATCCATACATTATCCTTGATGACTTTTTTTGAATTTTGGATTATATTAAAATTTAGATAAAATAATGATTATTTTTTAGATTTCCGTTTGGGGTAATTAAACATAAGTTTTAGTTTGATTAATAATTAATGGCTCCGAATGCTGGATTCGAACCAGCGACCAAGTGATTAACAGTCACCTACTCTACCGCTG
>JAOZPA010000089.1 GCA_029932985.1 Campylobacterales bacterium | reverse complement strand
AAATTATTGGTAAAAGAGTATCTGGATTTCGATATGTGGAGGAGTTAATCAAAGAGATAGAGAAAGTGAAAGGAGTAAGGCAATGAGTGTTTTTAAAATCCAAGCTCACTCATCGACTTTATTTACTTAGGATTCTCACGAAAATTGTGAAAATCCATTTTGATAGGGTGCGTTGCCAAATAAAAAACCTCTATCTGAATCTCTATTTTTTAGATAGGCAACACTCGAATATTTTCATCTAATTTCTCTTTGAGGGTATTTTCGATAGCAAAAAGTGTACCTGTTGAGCTACTTGCACACCCCACACAAGCTCCCATATATCGCATATAAACATCGATATTTGCTCTCTCCTGTTTGATGTCGATGATTTCAATATTTCCGCCGTCCATAATCAACATCGGTCGGATAAACTCATCTATAACCTCTTCTGTTTTTTTGAGTTTTTGCACAATCGTCATATCGGCAAAAGTTGCAGTCGTCGTCCCTGTCACGATACCATCAGCGATATTTTTTAATCTCTCCTGCTCCATCTCTGCCCGAACATCTGCCAAAATATCTACCAAATAATACTCTTTCTCCTCATGCCCCCCCGGTCGAATACACGATTTACAAAATGCCCCAGCTTTTGTGTAATCAGTAATTTGTTCAATGGTTTTTAGGTCATTAAGTTTGATAACCTCTTGCAAAGTCCCAAGAGTCACCCTCGCACACTCACATACGATAATCTCCGTCTCAAAACTCTCCGCATCAACACCTTTGTACTGCCCCGCTGCTTTTTTGATAACATCATAGGACATGACACTGCAGTGCATTTTTTGTGGTGGCACGGCTGGGGTATCAGGATTATCTCGCATCGCATGTTCGACATCTATATTTGTAATTTTCACCGCTTCATCTACGGTTTTGCCTTTACAAAGTTGAATCATCGTATCACTACTTGCGATTGCTGTCCCACAACCAAAGCTTTTAAACTTTGCTTCTTTGATGATATTTGTTTTTTCTTCAACTACCCAATAAAGCCGAACTGCATCTCCACAGCTTTCAGCCCCAAAATCTGCAACTATCAGTTTTCCACCAATTCTCTCTGCATCTTCCTCTGTGATTTCACCTTGATTTTGAGGATTATTCATCAAATCCTGTACTTTTTGAGAATACTCATCCCAGATTGAACCGCCTATTAAATCTTCAAATGCCATATTATTTCCTTTTTGTTTAACGGGTGAAAAACCCGCCTTTTATTATTTTAACTTTAATTGTTCGGCAGAAGCCGAACCTACAAATTTCCGTTTGGGGACTTAAACCCTACAATTCACTTTTGTGATTTTTGGGAGTATAAGCATAGGAGCTTGAGATTGCTCGAAGTCTTTTTACTGCCTCATTTGTTTTTTCTATCACAAAGTCTATCTCTGCTTCAGTTGTGAATCGGCTGAGGCTAAATCTCACTGCGGTGTGGGCTAAGTCTAAATCTGCTCCAATTGCTTCCATTATAGGATTGCTCTCTAAATCTTCACTGGCACACGCACTTCCTGTACTAGCTGCGATATTTGACCTATTTAAATCCCACAACATCGATTCGCCCTCAACACCTTTGATACTTGCCAAAACTGTATTTGGTGTTCGGTTGGCTCTATCACCGATTATGAAAACATCTGGAATATCTAAAAGTGCATCTTCAAGTTTGTCTCTTAAATATCGGATAGATTTGTCTTCATAGGCGATGTATCGGTTTGCAATTTCGAGGGCATATCCCATTCCTACGATTCCTGCGACATTTAGAGTTCCGCTTCTTAGCCCCCCCATGTGTTCTCCGCCGTGCATAAGTGGGGAGATTCTTTTGCCTTGACGGATGAATAATCCACCTACGGCTTTGGGACCGTGAAATTTGTGAGCTGAAAAACTTAGGTAGTCAACGGGGACATCGCTTACATTGACTTTGAGTTTTCCAACCGCTTGGACAGCATCGGTGTGAAATAATACACCTTTTGCTTGACATAGTTGAGCCATCTCTTTGATTGGAAAAATCATACCAGTTTCGTTATTTGCCCACATAATTGAGACCAAAGCGGTTTTATCGGTGATGGCATTTTCTAAAGTAGCGACCTCTACGATTCCTTGAGAATTTACAGGCAGATATGTTACCTCTACCCCCAAACTTTCCAAAAATTTGCAAACGGCGATGATAGATGGGTGTTCGACTTCGCTGGTGATTATGTGGTTTTTTTCACTGTTTAAAATATGGTCAAAATAGATACTTTTTAGTACCCAGTTGTTGCTTTCGGTGGCACATGAGGTGATGATAATATCATCTTTTTGATTTGCATTTATGCCGTTGTAGAGTTGACCCATTGCACATTTTAGAGCTGGATGAGTGTCACTTGCAAAGCTATGCAGGGAGTTTGGATTACCAAATTTTTCTACAAAAAACGGCATCATAGCATCTTTTACTCGTCTATCGACGATGGTTGTAGCATTATTATCTAAATAGATTCTCACATTTTTCCTTTGAATTAGGAGTTAATTTGTCTTAATTAGGGTAATAATATAAAATAAAAGATAAGAAAATGCTTAAATTTGGAAATAACAAAATAAAATATCAAAATATCAATTTCTTTTTTGCTATTTATGCTATAATTTTTATTTTAAATAATTAGAAGTAAGGATTTTTTTTTAAGATGTCATTATATAGAACTATTTTTTTATTGCTACTGTGTGTAGTATTTGTGGAGGCAAGGATTGTTTTAGGGATTGTACCTAGTGATAACAAGAGGGTGTTGTTAAAGAGATTTACACCTTTGGCAGAATATCTCTCAACCCAGACTCAAGAAAAGGTGATTTTGAAAATAGGGAAAAGCTACAAAGATATTTATAATAGTTTAATTAGCGGTAAGATACATTTTGCATATATGGGACCATATAGTAGTTATAAGGCGATGAAAAAAAATAGAAATGTTATGCCAGTTGCAAGAGTTTTGACTAAGGGTAAATCATATTATAGAGTGGCAGTTATTACAGGTAAGAAATCGGATATTACAAAGCTTAGAGAGTACAATGGTAGATATTTTGCATTTGGTGATAAGTATTCTGCATCGACATATTTTGTGCCAAGATATATGTTAAATTTGCGAGGAGTGACTTTGAAGCAACTTAGCAGATATAATTTTATAGGAAACCAATCTACAATTTTGAGCAAAGTTATTAAAGGTGATATAGATGGTGGGGCGGTTAAAGAGAGTTTGGCAAAAAAATATCAAAAAAAAATAAAAATTCTTGAATATTCTAATAAAATATTAAACTATACAATATGTGCAAATATGAAAGAAGCTTCAAGAAGTGATATGACAAAGATAAAAAAAGCACTTTTAAAGCTAAAAGATAAGAAAGTTTTGAGAGCTTTAGGGGTTGAATATACTGGATTTAAAAGAGCTTTTAAATCTGAATATACAAAATTAAATAAACTATATGGTAAAAAATAACTTAAAATTACAAAATAATGTCAAAATATCAAACTTTTAACTGTTTTTAAAAGCTCTTAAGAATTCAAATGTTAAGATGTTGAAAGAAAAAAGTGTGAACAATGGGGTTTTACATAAATTTAGCTTTTTTGTTTGGAGTTTTGGTTATCTACCTAAATTTCAATAATAAAATAAGACTTTTGAAAAAATTTAAAGGAGGATTTATGACTAATAAAATAGTTATATCTTTTATCGTAGGTTTAGTTTTGTCTGTTACACAGGCATTTGGTTTGAGTGTTAATATTACCAAAGAAAATGGTTTTATAGATGTTGAGCATGGGGGCGAGAGTGTAAGAATTCAAAGAATTCAAAATACTAAAAATAGGTTGACAAATAGTTATACAAAAACTTCAAGACCTTGTCCTCCATTCTGTATTCATCCAATTAGTGTTGCAAAAGATGTTACAGCTTATGCAGAGTTGGAAGTTTTGGAATTTTTAGAAGACAAAGTAAAAGAGAGTATGGGGCTGTTGATTGATGCTAGAATGCCTCAATGGTATAGAAACGGCACAATCCCTGGGGCTTTGAATATCCCTTTTACACTGCTGAAATCAAAAGACAATCCATATTTAAATCAAATTTTGAATCTTTTAGGGGCTCAAAAAATAAATGGCAAGTGGGATTTTAAAAATGCTCAAGATTTGGTGATGTTTGATAATGGAGCATGGTGTGACCAATCCCCAAGAGCGATTAAAAGTCTTTTAAAAGTGGGATACCCTGCAAAAAAACTTTTCTATTATCGTGGAGGAATCCAAAGTTGGCAACTTCTAGGATTAACAACAGTTGTTCCTAAATAGGGGGTATTGATATGTGGAAATTTATTTTATTTATAATTATTGCAGCAGTGGCGGTATGGCAAGGTGGATTGCTTGATAAGATGGTCAATTTACAACAAAAAAATGCAACACCATCTGCACAGATTGAAACTAATGTTGAGCAAAACAATACAAATCAACCTGAGAAAACAGAGGTCGAAGTTAGCAAAGTAGAAACGGCAGTGATAACACCTAAAACAGAAACTGAACCTAAAGCTGAAACTTCAAAAGTTAAAGAGGTCGTTGAGGTTCAAAAGAAAAATGAGCCTGAGGTTAAAGTTACATCTCTTGAAGATATTCCAGCAGATAATGTTGAGGAGTCTAAAGAGGAAGAGGTGGCAAAAAAGCCTGAAGAGTCCAAAGATGAGTTGAGTGTATCTTCTATTCAGGGTAATTTGAAAAATCTGATGGATGAGGAGACAACACAAGAGGTTGAGCCTAAAGCAACTTCAAACAAAAAAGAGATTTCGTCACTAGTTAGAGAGGTTAAAGATTCAGAGGAGTATGAAGATTTATTGATGAGTGAGGCTGGAGATGATGGGAAAGAGGAGGTTGCTAATTCAAAATCTGTGACGGCTAAAAGTGAAATGGCGGTTGAGGTTAAGAAAGAGGATAAAGAGCTTACCGCTTATGAGAAGATGCTGATGGATGAAGTGGGTAATGGAAATGATGATACGGCGGATAATAGAGAGATAACTTTCAAGCAAAAAAAATTAGAGTTGTCGGGTAATGCTTTGCGAGATAGATTGAAAACTCTTTTGGTTTCGGCAAAAAAAGTTATCGATAGAGATGCAGATGCAGATTTGGCAAAAGCAGATGGTGATATGGCAAATAGTGTAAAAGTGCAGACAAAAACTGATAAAGATATGCTAAACTCACTGGTATTAAGTGCTACAAAATCTGATAGTCAAGCAAAAAATGCTTATGTTGTCAATCTTTTGTCAGAGGTAGCTAACGATAAGATTAAGGTACTAGATGTTCAGGAAGATTATACTTTAATTAAGGTAAAAGCTGGTGATACTCTATCTACAATTGCTATGAGTATTTATGGTGATGGTAAAAAATATCTTCTGATTTTTGAAGCAAACAAGGATATTCTAGCAACCCCAGACTCAATATATGCTGGAATTGAATTAAAGATACCAACTATTAAGTAGATAGGTGCGAATTTATCGCCCCAAAATCGGTATTTAAAAATAGATAATGGTTATTGGTAAATTTAATCAGAATTGGTGTGGATATAATCGCACCCTACAAAGGAGAGGGAATTTTTTTCTTTCTCCTTTTTTTATGGAGAAAAAATGATAAATATAATTTTATGTGGTGGAAGTGGCACAAGACTTTGGCCAATTAGTCGAAAATTGATGCCTAAACAGTTTTCAAAACTTTTTGATGAAAATTCACTTTTTCAAAAAACAGTAGAGAGAAATCAAAAGATTTTTAAAAATACAGTAATTGTTTCAAATGAGGAGCAATATTTTATAGCAAATGACCAACTAAAAGAGAAGGGAAATTCTTGTGGATTTTTGCTAGAACCAGTTGGTAAAAATACCGCCCCCGCAATCGCCTTGGCTTGTTTTGCTCTAAAACCTGAAACAATAATTCTAGTAACTCCAGCCGACCATTTGATTAAAAAAGAGAAAAAATATCAAAAAGTTATAAAAAAAGCGGTTAAAGAAGCGGAAAATAATTTTTTAGTGACATTTGGAATCAAACCAAATTCACCTCATACAGGATATGGCTACATAGAATCAGATGAGCATCAAGTGAAATCATTTAAAGAAAAACCAGATTTGAAAACAGCAAAAGAGTATCTGAAAAAAGGAAATTATTATTGGAATAGTGGAATTTTTTGTTTTAAAGCTGGAGTTTATTTGAGTGAACTCAAAAAACATTCACCAAAAATTTATGAAGCTAGTTTGAGTGCCTATAAAAATTCTATCGAAGAGGGAAATGATGATATTCTAAGAATCAAACTGGAAGATATGGAAAAAATCCCAGAGGATAGTATAGATTATGCTGTGATGGAAAAAAGTAAAATTGTAAAAGTTGTCCCTAGCAATATCGGGTGGAGTGATGTAGGAAGTTTTGATGCTTTAGATGAGGAGATAAAAAAAGATAAAAATGGAAATACAAAATGTGCAAATCATATCTCAATTGGCTCAAAAAATAATTTTATCTTAACCGATAAAAATATAGCCACAATTGATGTAAAGGATTTACTAATCATTGATACTTTCGATGCACTTTTAATTAGCAAAAAGGGAAGTAGCCAAAAAGTAAAAGAGATTGTCAAAAAATTAAATGACAAAAAAAGCGAACTCACAAAACTTCACAATAAAGTCTATCGACCGTGGGGCAGTTATACCACACTTGAAAATTCAAGCCGATACAAACTCAAAAAAATCGTGGTCAAACCGAATCAAAGATTAAGCCTCCAAAAACACCACCACCGAAGTGAGCATTGGGTAGTTGTGAGCGGTACAGCATTGGTGACCACAAACGACAAAGAAAAAATCGTAAAAGTTAATGAATCAACATTTATCGCCATGGGAAATGTGCATAGATTGGAAAACCCTGGAAAAATTGATTTAATTTTAATCGAAGTCCAAGTGGGCGAATACACAGGTGAAGACGATATTATCAGACTAGAAGACGATTACAAAAGGCAATAACTAAAAAATTGAGGGAATGAGGAGTGATACTTCAGTCCCCCAACAAGTTTAGACTCCTAGACAAATTTAAGATTTTTTTATAACCAAAAATTTAACAAATATTTGCTACTATTACATACTTAATAAAAAAGGTATTAAAATGAGAATAAGATTACCTCACACACCATATATTTCAAATAAAATAGCTATAGATTTGCTTAATACGGGTTTTGTAAAGTTGCTAAAGGGGACGGATGCAGTTGCAAATGTGGCTAAAGAGATGTTGGAGCTTGAGATAAAAAAAGAGATGGCTTTAGAGGAGCGGATTGAAGAGATTTTGGATGACAATGATGATGATATTGAGTTTATGCAGGTTGATAGACGAGCGATGTTTTGGATGATTAAGAAAAAAATTGCAAAAGAGCATAATTTTATACTTTCATTTGAGGAGCGATTCAATGAGCTTTCGCACGAAATTTTGGATATTTTGCTGGGGCAAGATTTGATTGAATACAATGTCTCAGATAATCGAGTGAAAAATTCAATCTTCTCAAGTGTGCAGGGCTATTTAGACACTTATGAGGGGATTGAGGATAAAGTCGTGGAAAAAATCGACCACTATAAGCGAAAGTTAATTCCAGGAAGTGATGAATATGATATTGTTTTTGAAAAACTGTATCAAGAAGAGTTAAAAAAAATAGGAATGTATTAGTATAGGGCGATTTTTTCGCACCTACAATTTTAAAGGAAAAAAATTGGCAGAGTTGAAAAAAATATTTATTTATTTAGAAACTGGTTTATTTATAGAGGCGAAATCTTTTGGATATGATGGCACAAAAACTGGTGAGCTGGTTTTCAATACCTCAATGAGTGGCTACCAAGAGATTATGAGCGACCCTAGTTATGCTGGGCAGTTTGTGCTTTTTACGATGCCAGAGATTGGAAATGTGGGGTGCAATGATGACGATATGGAGAGTTCAAAAATCCACTCAAGCGGTATGATTGTGCGGAATTATCAAGATAGATATTCAAATTTCAGAGGTCAGAAAAGTTTAGGTGATTTTTTGAAACAAAATGAGGCTTTGGGGATTTGCAACATCGATACCAGATTTCTCACCAAAAGTGTGCGAGATAGTGGGCCGTGTATGATGATAGCTTCTACTGAAATTTCAGACAAAGAGGAGCTTAAAAATTTGCTAAAAAAATCCCCTCGAATCGAAGAGGTGAATTATATCAAAGAGGTTTCAACCAAAAAAAGTTATATCCATACTCAAGGTGCGTGGGATAGTGAAAAATTGGAATACGAGACCCCAAATGCAAAAAGAAAAAAGATTATTGCTATCGATTTTGGGGTAAAAAGAAATATTTTAAATGAGTTAACCTCCGCTGGGCTTGAGGTGGAAGTTATCAATAACAATTTTAATCCCGATATTCTGATAGATAAATTTAAAAGTGATGAGATTAAAGGTGTTTTTCTCTCAAATGGGCCGGGTGACCCACTTATTCTCAAAGAGGAACAGCAAAAAATTAAAAGATTAATTGATGCAAAAATTCCAATGTTTGCAATCTGCTTAGGTCATCAATTGCTCTCTATTTCGCATGGACACCCAACATATAAACTTAAATTTGGTCAACATGGCGGAAATCATCCAGTGCAGGGTGTGAGTGGAGCGGTTGAGATTACTGCTCAAAATCATAACTATAATGTGCCAGATTCTATATGTGAAATTGCAAATGTAACTCACAAAAATCTTTTTGATGATACAATCGAGGGGGTTGAATATAAAAATTCTCCAATATTTTCAGTTCAACACCACCCAGAAGCAAGTCCTGGACCTCACGAAAGTAGATATATCTTTCAAAAATTCGCTGATAGCTTATAGTTAGGATTAGAAATTAAATAATATCCAATTTTTATCGCCAACTAACAGCACATCTTTGAATGAAATTTTTTGCCAATTACTCTAGTAGTTAGGCAAAAAACTTAATCCAAATCTGCACTATTATTTGTCATGAAAATAATATCTTATTGAATTTCTACTCCTTAAAAACAAGTTGGTAAGATTTTTAAATAAATTTTTACCAACTTTATATCTCTCCTATAAAATTACTATACTTCCAATTATAAAAGGGTCAAAATGAAAATTATAGATTATGTATTTGAAAATTTGGATTTATTGAAATCTATTTTTAATCAAAAAGCTTATAAAAGATTAGTGAGTTTAAAAGCAAAAAATAGTTTTGATGAATTTAAAGAGATATTTGAATTGATAATAAGTGATGAAGTTTTAGAAAAAATAAAAAATATCAAAGATAAAAATTTACTCACACCCATCTCTGAAAACTCTTTTTTTATGGCAAGAGAATTGGAATTAAAAAGATTAAAAGAGTTATTTAAAGATAAGCAAATAGTTGTAGTTTATGGAGTTGGTGGAATTGGTAAAACTTTTTTGGCAAAAGAGTTTTTAAATAGAGAGATGGAAAATTT
>JAOZPA010000015.1:8035-29136 GCA_029932985.1 Campylobacterales bacterium | reverse complement strand
TTTTTAAAACAGATATATTTTACCAATGCTACATCTGTAATTCCCTCCACAATCAAATATTTCATCTAATATCCATTCCACAATCAATAGTTGTATTAAATAAACTAGATTTTCTTATCACGGGATATATGACATTATTCTTATCTTTTTTTAATTTAATAGATGTAATATCTTCAAATCCCAACTCTTCACTAGCTTCATTTAAGGCTTCAATTGTCTCTTTATCGTGAGTGGTAACAAAAAGTTGAATTTTCTCTTTTTGTACAATCTCTATAATCGCTTTCCAAATATCTTTTAATTTTGTGTAATGTATCCCATTTTCTATTTCATCAATTAAAATTACTCTATTTTGCTTTGTTAAGAGAGTTGCTAAAATTTCTATAAATCTATTTGTACCTTCACCTAACTCTGAAGATAAAAGAGATTTTATTGGATTTTTTAAATTAATCCTTAAATATAAATCATTCCCAATTAGTTGGGGTTCAATCCAAGTTATATTTTTATCTATTAATTTTAAATACTCTGAAAATTTATGTTGTAAATTTAAATTTTGTATGCTTGAATATAAAGTTAATAATTTTTTATTAATTGGTTTTGAGGAGTCTATATAACTTTGAGATATTTTTGTATGTTCCATCTGTTTAATTATTTCAAATGGATAAATTATTTTATCACCTATTATTTGAATTGTTAAAAATTCAAAACTATCTACTGATGCTAAATTTGTATAATTTGATAACTCTTTTTTTGGTAGATTATTTTCATATTTAATAGAAAATTTTTTTTTATTAATAGTGGTTTCAAAATTTATATTTTTCATATAATCTATAAAGCCTTGCTCATTGATACCTCTATTTTTAGAAATTATTTTTAAAGCTTTAAAATAAGATCGTATTTCTACATTTTCATCAACAATTGACTGAATTACCATATGTGCATTCAGATTAATATATATTGCCTCTAAAAAAGCACTCTTGCCCACATTATTATCTCCACTAATAATATTTATCTGACTTAACCCCTCAACCTTAAAATCTTTGAAACATTTGTAATTCTTAATCTCAAAATTGTTTATCATAAAAATCTCCTAAAATAGCTAAATAAAAATTTCCGTTTGGGGTTGTTAATCCTAATCAAAATGCAGAATCTCTTTTGCTTGAATCATATCTTTGTCACCTCGACCTGAGATATTTACTATGATGAGTTTATCTTTGCAATCCATATTTTTCAGATGAGCTACGGCATGGGAGCTTTCAAATGCGGGGATTATTCCCTCTGCTCGGGAAAGCCACACAAAGGCATCCATCGCTTCTTTGTCGGTGATTGATTGGTATTCTACGATTTTTTTATCTTTGAGGTAGGCGTGTTCGGGGCCGATTCCGGGGTAGTCCAGACCTGCGGAGATTGAGTGGGCTTCTAGGATTTGACCATCTTCATCTTGCAAGAGGTAGCTTAATTGTCCGTGTAGAACTCCGGGTGAGCCTTTTTCTAAACTTGCTCCGTGTTTGTCGGTGTCAAGCCCCAAGCCTCCAGCTTCTATGCCGATACATTGCACCTCTTTGTCTTCTAAAAAGTGGCTGAAAATTCCCATAGCATTGCTTCCTCCGCCGATACAAGCGATGACATTATCGGGTAATTTTCCCTCAGCCGATAAAATTTGTTGCCTTGCTTCCCAGCCAATAATTGATTGAAAATCACGAACCATCATAGGATAGGGGTGAGGACCTGCGACCGTGCCGATGATATAAAAAGTATCTCGTGCATGAGTAACCCAATGGCGAATCGCATCATTCATTGCATCTTTTAAAGTTCGGCTACCACTTGTGACTGCATGAACTTTTGCCCCAAGTAATTTCATACGAAAAACATTTAACTCTTGTCTATGAACATCCTTTTCACCCATAAAAACTTCACATTCCAGCCCCAAAAGTGCCGCAATCGTAGCCGTTGCCACTCCGTGCTGACCAGCTCCCGTTTCTGCAATCACCTTTTTTTTACCAAGTTTTTTAGCAATCAACCCTTGAGCAATCACACTATTTACTTTGTGAGCTCCCGTATGGTTTAAATCCTCTCGTTTAAGATAGATTTTAGCCCCCAATTCCTCAGAAATATTTTCAGCAAAAAATAGCGGTGAGGGACGACCAACATAATCTTTGAGATAATAATTCACCTCTTTCCAAAATTTTTCATCAAATCGTAGTTTCTTATACTGCTCATTCAATTCCAACAGCACAGGCATCAAAGTTTCAGGCACAAATCGCCCACCAAATTTACCAAAATGCCCATTCTCATCTGGGTCAAAAGGCGATGGCTTAGGTATGTAGTTATTCATATTTTTCCTTTTTAAATATATTTATTAATTTATTCAGTTGTTTTAAAATTACAATTCCACCATTACACTCTTTTTCATAAATTTCTGAGTCTATATCATTATGAGATGAGGGGTTCATTAGGATTGTTTGATAAAATTTTGTTTTTATTAGAATTTGTTGCATTTTTTTTATATTAGTATCTTGATTCGCTTCTTTTTTTATTAATACTTCTATAATATTGCTTAATTTTTCTTTAGCACCTATTTCATTGATTTTTCTTAATTCCTCTACAATTCTTTCAAATTCTTTTCTGAGATAATGACCACTTTGTGATAGATGATTATTATCAATACTATCTTGAGCCAGTTGTAAATAATTTGTTTGTTTATCATAAATAATAGATTCTTCTATCTTGTTAATAGTTCTTAAAAAGATATTTTTAATATCCCAATTTTTTAATTCATCTCTACTTTTTAGCAATTGTAAAATAATATTATAGAATTGAAGATTATGAGTAAAAATAATAATTTGATAATCTTTAAATTCTTGAAAAATATATTGCATTATCAATTTTCTATTTGCCATATCAAGGCTAGTTAAAAAATCATCTAATACTAATAGTTTTAAATTGCTATTTTCTATCTCAAACTTTTTAGCCAATGAAAAATATATAGCTATTGAGATTAGTTTTAATTTTGCTTCGTTGAAGTGGTTTTTGAAATCATCTCTATCATCAATATTTTTTATTTTTATAAATATTTTTGGTGATATAAATTTTTTATTATAAAATTGAATATCTGAATTTTGTATCTCAAATTCAATCTCAAATCTTTCATTAAAATCATCATTAATAATTTTATTAATATTATCTTTAGGAATTAATTCATTAAAACTATTTTTAAATATAGTATCTGCATTTTGTCGCTCATTAATTATCTCTTCTTGTTCATTTGCCTTACTTCTATTTATCCTACTTATTATATTTAAATAAATGTTATCCAACTCATCTAATGCTGAAAAATGTTTTATTAGTTCATCATTTATTATTTGATAAAAATCACTTTGTACAATTTTATGAAGCACTTTTTCATCACTAAAATATATAGTTTTATTTTCTATTAATTGAGTATTCTCAAGAGTATCATCTATTCTATCTAAAGATAATTCATTATTAAAGTCTATATTAACTTTTAAATTTTCATTTGAAAAATCTCTATGTACAAACTTGTCTTTTACACTAATATCTCTATTTATAATTTTTTGATCTTTAAAAAAATAAAAATTGCTATATAAAGCTTTATAAATTGAACTTTTACCTGTTCCATTTTCACCATAGATTAAACAATTTTGATTTTTTATATCAAATTCTAAATTATGGTGGAATTTAAAATTTTCTAGTTTTATATTTTTAATTTTCATTTGGATTCCTAAAAAAATTTTCTAATCTATCTTTATATACTTTTTCATTAGCTTCTTTTTGTTCTTTTTCAATGTAATCTGAATACTCATCAAATATGTGAGGTAATTTAAGTTCTAATTCTTTTAATTTAGAGTCTAAAGGAAATATTGGTTTTTGTAGTAAATCTAAATAAAAACTAAGAAGTAATTCTTCTTGTGTTGGAAAATCTCCACTCTCTCTAAAATTATCATAATATGTAAATTTTTTGTTGTACATAATATCAATAATTAATTTATTATTATCAAAACTATTCATATCCAATGGATAAAAAAACTCATCTTGATATACAACTTTTTTCATTTGAGAATATCTAATAAAATTTAAACAAAAATCTATTAGACTTGAATCTAACTTTAAATTATTTTTATATAAATATATAATTAAAATAGTATTCATTTTTTCATCCTTAAATAATTTTATTACTTGAAACCATTTTGTTATTTCTCCATATTTATTTGGATTAATGCAAACATCTTTATATAACTTCATAGTATTAGAAATTTGCAATAAATTATCAATTATCTCATTATATTTTTTATTAAAAAATGGTGAATAACTCTTGTTAAGAAAAAATTCTCTAAGCTTTCCTTTTTTGCCTATAATTCCATTTTCCCCTCTAATAATATATCCATATTTTTTAAATATATCATCTACCTTACAATTAAGATTATCACAATTACTACTTAATTTATTCCATTTTTCAATAAAATCTTTATGCTTTAACTCATTCAATGCCATAGAATAAAGCCGTGCCTTAAAAATATCAGAGGTAGAAAGATTTAATCCTCTATCATTAATTGTTTCAAATATCTGTAGTGCTTTTTCTCTAGCTTTCTCTTTACTACTATCTTTTATCTCAATTGGCAAAATATAAACATAATCCATCACAAAATCTGCAAACTTCAACATATTATTATATTTACTAAACTCTTTTAACTCATTGTAAAAATAGCAAATATTTTTTTTAAATAGATTTTCGTTTGGGGTCATATTTTCACAACTATTTTTTGAAAAATCTAAAGCCAAAACCTCTTTGAAATAATTAAAATCTTGCTCCATAAAAATATCAGTTTCTACTCTTTGCATCTCATCATTTGTTCTTCTATCTTTTATCCATATTGCATCATATAAAGCTTTATTTTCATTATCAAAATAAAACAAAACTTTTAACAGCAAAATGAGTGTAGTTAATCGTTGCTGACCATCAATCACCTCTAATCTATTTTTTTCCTCTTTACTTCTTGCCAAAACCATATTTCCCAAAAAATATCCATCATCATTGTCTTCAAAATAGGCTCTTTTAATATCCTCAAAAAGTACCTTGCTTTGAACATTTGTCCAAGAATAGGTTCGTTGATATGGGGGAATCACATATTGATTTTCACCACTAAAGATATCATAAATTGATTTTTGCTCTGCTGTTAAAGTTAATGCCATAATTTCTCATTCACTTCAAATGAAAATGATTTAGGTATGTAGTTATTCAATTTTTTTATCCTTTTAAATTTACTAAAATTTTATTTAATTCTTCTAATAATTTAAGACTATTTATACACTCTTTTCTATAAATTTCAATCTCTTCATTACTATGAGAAGCTGGATTAAATAAAATATTTTTATAAAATTCTGTTTTAGTTAATAAATTTTTTAAATTACTGAGTTCACATTCGTTTATTCTTAGAATTTCTTTTATTTGATTTATCTCAAATCTTATTTTTCCTATTTTAGCATTAGGATTCTCACTATTTTTTATTATATTTTCAATATTTAAATATCTGTTATTTAATTTATTTAAAAGATTAAATGGTTTTTTATAAAATCTATTTTCATTAGTATTGGATTTTAAAATTTCTAAAATATTATTTAATTGTTCTATTTTTCCAATTTCTAAAAGTTGTTTAAATTCATTGATAATTTGCTCAAATTCCTTTCTTAAAAAATTTCCACTAATATGAAATTCTCCTTTTAAAAGTTCTCTTTTTGCTCTATTTGAATAATTTTCTTCTTTATCATAGATTTCAGCCCTATTCTCATCTTTTAAATATATATTTTTTATATCCCAATCTGTTAATACTTCATCATTATTTTCTTTTTTTCTTGATTTTAAAATTTTCTTGATTAAGTTGTAGAATTGTAAATTATGAGTTAAAATGATTTTTTGATACTTTTCAAATTCAAATTCATTTAAAATATATTCAATAATATAATGTCGATTTGCCATATCAAGGCTAGTTAAAAAATCATCTAAAACTAATAATTTCAAAGGATTAGTTTTATCCTCTTCTAATTTAATTAATGCAAAAAATATAGCTACGGAAGTTAATTTTAATTTGGCTTCATTAAAATTCAGTTTTAAATCACTTTTATTGTCAATTTTAAGTGTGATTTTTGGACTTGAAAATTTAAACTCATTCTCACTATCCGATTCTCCTGATTCAAATTCAAAATTTATTTTAAAATTTTCTTCAAAGTGATTATTTATAATATCATTAGCTTTTTTTTCTATTTGATTTAAAAACTTACTTAACTTATCATTATTCTCATTATTAAAATCTTTTTGTTCTGTTAAATTATAAAGATTAATATTTTCATTTATATTTTGATACTTTTTGTAAATAATATTAAAGTTTTTAAAATCATTTTTTAGAATATTACCTATTGTAATATAAAAATTATTATGATTATTTGTAATTGTTTCTAATAAATCTTGATTTATAAAATATATACTTTTATAATTGTTAATATCAATATTTTCAGGTAAGTTATAATTTTCATTAGGAATTTTAAGTGTTTCAGCCTCTATTGTTATTTCAACATTTAAATTATCGTTATCCAAATTTTTAAATCTATTAAAATCAAATTTTTTATCTCTAAAGTAAATTTTGAAAATAGAATATATAGCCCAATAGATTGAGCTTTTTCCAGTTCCATTTTCTCCATATATTAGACAATTTTGTTTATTTATTGGAAACTCTAAAGTGTGATGAAATTTAAAATTTTGTAGTTTTATATTTTTAATCTTCATTTATAAAATTCTTTATTTTTTTAATGATATTACCTCTTCTTTTTTTCCAAAAAAACTCTACTGCCTCTTTATTTTTATTTTTCTCAAATTCTTTTAAAAGATTAATTAAATCTTTTTTAACTGTATTAGATTTTTCATAAAGTTTAATTTTTTCAGCAAAACTTATTCTGCTTTCTTGCATTTCACCAACCCTTCTTCTAGTAAAAGCTGTATTATATTTACTAATTATTCTTGGATTAAAGGATAAATAATCAAACGATAATATTGTTATTATATCCCTTATATCTGTTAAATAATATGGATATATAGACTTTTGTTCTGAATCTAAATAAAAATCTAGCAATGTTAGTGCATTGTCATACATTCTTGCAGATGTTTCTAGTTCTTTTGTATAACTACGTAATTTTTCATTATTTATAATATCTTTAATTGTGTCTATAAAATCAAAGTCAAGTGAATAATCCAAATCTCCTACTCCATTCCATTGATCTGATAAAAAGTATTTAATAAGTTCTTTAGATTTTAATATTATTTGTTGCTTATTTTCTAAATTTAAATGATAAATAGTTAAATAAAGTACAGTAAGATGCATAGCTGTATTCTTACATATCTCATCTAATACTTGAAACCATTTTGTTAACTCTCCATATTGAGCTTGATTAATTTTTACCTCTTTGAAAAATTTTATAGAATTAACAATTCTAAATAAAACATCCATTATATCAGCATAATTAGTATCAATAAAAGGAGAATGATCATCATTTATAAAAAAATCTCTAATATGAAGTTCGTTGCCATATATTTCATTTTTACCTCTAATCAAATACATATAGATATAGAATATAAAATTTATTGAAAAATCAATATTATCACACTTTTTATCTAATTCATTCCATTTTTTTATAAAATCTTCATGCTTGGATTCATTAAGAGCTTTAGAAAATAGCTTTGCTTTAAAAATATCAGAAGTAGAAAGGTTTAAGCCTCTATTATTGATAGTTTCAAATATTTTCAATGCTTTTTCTCTAGCTTTATTTGGATTGGGGGCTTCTGTATAAATAGGTAAAATAGATACATCATACATAATAAAATCAATGAAGTTTTGAATATTATTATCTTTAGAAAATTTTTCTATCTCATTATAGAGATAACAAATATTTTTCTTAAATCTATTATCATTTTTTTTTATTTGGCAATTATTATTAAAATCAAAGTTTTCATCTAAAACCTCTTCAACAAACTTATAATCTTTCTCCATAAAAACATTTGTTTTTAATCTTTGTACTTTCTCCGCCCCTCTTCTATTTCCAGGAATTGTAATGGCATTTTTCAGATCATCATTGCTTTCATCAAATTCCAAAAGAACTCTTATCAAAAGTGTTAAAGTTGTCAATCGTTGCTGACCATCAATAA
Organism: Campylobacterales bacterium; assembly: GCA_029932985.1. GTDB lineage: Bacteria > Campylobacterota > Campylobacteria > Campylobacterales > JAOZPA01 > JAOZPA01. The sequence goes on along the minus strand of JAOZPA010000015.1, from coordinate 20,927 downwards.
CTTCTAATTTAATTTTTTCCTCAAAACTTTTAGCAATTACAATATTTCCTAAAAAATATCCCTCTTTTTTATTTTCACTGTAAGCCTTTTTAAAATCATCTAATAATTCTACACAATGCTTGACATCCCAAGAATATGGTCTTTGATACGGAGGAATAGTATATTGATTTTTTCCACTAAAAATTTCAAAAATTGATTTTTGCTCTGCTGTTAAAGTTAATGCCATAATTTCTCATTAAAATGCCTATTTTTATCTGGGTCAAATGACGATGGTTTAGGTATATAATTGTTCAATTTTTTTATCCTTTTAATCCTAAATAATATTTATATAAATAAGCAAAAGAATATTTTCTTCTACCACCTCTCATATATTCTATTAATAATACTCCATTTGATATTAAAATTTCTTCAATATCAGCCTTAGTTTTACTTTTTAAATTAAGTTCTTTATTCTTCATAAAATGATTTAAAAACTTATCAAACTTTTCTTCATTAAATTCTCTTATTTTGTATGATTTTGGAAACTTAGGTGAATTTCTAATATGCTCTATAATACTTTTAAAATCTTCATTACCTACTTCACTTGCTAAATCATCAAAGTGTCTAGATACATATTTTTCTCTCACCTCTGCATGGTCATAAAAGAAAGCTCCTAATATTGGTTTAGGATGGTTTTTATTTGTATTGTTAAAGCTTCTTTCTATCGAAAATTTAATTAAATCTAAAAATGGGCGTAAACTAATTGTGTTATTAGAATCTTTCAAATTATTAAAAAACCAATCATAAGTTTCTGAATATCGTCTAATATTACTATCATTCTTATTGGGATATTTTCCAAAAAATGTTTCTACTAAAGATTTTATCCAATGTACATCTAATTTTATTTGATTAAGACTCTTTTCTTTGTCAATATTATTTTGAATTTTTTTAATTCTTTCTTTATCAACCTCTTCATACCTTTTCATTAGTTCAAAAAACTCTTCTTTCGCATAAGAAAAAACTATCTTAAAGAAAAATGCAAATACTTCTTCCATTGTCCATTCTAAACTAATACTTTTTGTATCTAAAGCATTTTTATTTGTAAGGTTTGTTAATTTATCATATAAGTCTCTTCTTATAAATAATTTTACCTGAATTCTTTGAAATGAACTGCTGCCAATATAATCAATTAAAGGACTAACTGCTTTTGACCAATAAATAGGTTTTACTATACGATCTAATTGATCAAAGGTAATCATCATATTAATATTATTTCTTCTTAAATATAAATCTATCTTCTCTAATTCATCTTCTAATGCTATAAATTGTTTATCATTATTAATTACTTCTTCAAAAAATATTTTATTTTTAGATGTATTATCTAATTTTTTAGGTAAAATATTTTTAATTTCTTTTGAAAAAGTATAATTATTTAAACTACTATTATTACTCAACATAATAGAATTTAGGATATAAACTATCCAAAACTTTTTATAAAAAGTTTCATTATGATCTAATACAAAATTTATGATTTCAAAATACTTATCTTTATTTTTATCTTCTCTTATAGATATAATATCAATTACTATATATTTAAATCGTTCTTTATTTGCTTTAGTTTGCAATGTTTTTAAAAAAGTTTCATTTTTTAATGCCGAGTAAAACATTGTTTTACCCGTTCCTTTCCCACCAATAAGTAAAAACTTATCAAAATTAAATATATCTTCCATACTTTTTCTAAAGAAAAATTTTGTATCAAAGAAATTAGTATCATATTTCATTATCTCACTACGATATTCTTCGGCATATGGTTTAGGATAATTGTCATATATTTTTTTCAGAAGATTAGTTTTTAACTCTTCTATACTAAGTTCAGATATTAATGTACTTTTATCATTGCTAAAATTTTTTGTTGGAATTATCTTTTTAAATTCATTATCTTTTTTTTTAAATTCTATAAACTCAATAACTTTATTAAAAAATTTCTGATAATAAATATCTGTACTTTCTTTAATAAACTCAAAGTAATCATCTTTATCTTCGTCAATCGTTCCTATATTTCCTAAAGTATTTGATTTTCTTAATTGTAATATTTCTGGTGATGGATTTTCACCTGTTATTTCTATTAAATAGTTATTTACTTGCATTGAAAACTCTTTTACTTTTCCACTATAGCCACTATCTTTATGAACTAATGAATTAACTAATATTGCATTAATACTATTTTTATCTTCTTTTTTATAAAGTTCATTCAAAAAAAGTTTCATTCCTGGTTCTGTCTGTTTATTACCCTCAAAAAGACCAACTATAGTATTACTTATTCTATTGATTAAAAAACCAAAAATATCATTAAATCCTGTTCGTGAATCTATCAAAATCACATCAGGATTTATAGTTTTATGTATATCATTTATTAAACCTAATATTTGATTTGTGATAGTATTTGTACTATTAATATCAATTCTTGCTAATGCTTCTATATAACTTTCTAAATTATCTTGACCAAATAAATTTCCTGATGTCATCATATAAATAGACCCATCACCTGAATACTCTTTTGAAACTTCTATCATATAGTTTTGTACTAAATCTAATTTCTCTTTTGAAGCTTCTTTATCTAAAATATATTCTAACACACCATTTTTATTTTTGAATGTATCAACTGGCAAATTAAAATAATTTGTAAATCCTGGTGCTTCAAAATCAAAATCCAAAATCACAACTTTTTTCTTATAATGATAAGCATAGTAATTTGCAAATGTGATTAATGCAGTAGTTCTTCCCACCCCTCCTTTATAGCTATAAAATGTAACAACTGGAGTTCTATTATTTTTTGTAAATTTATCATTATCAATTAAATTAGATAATCGTCTTCTATAACCTAAATCAACTTTCTTTTCTGAAAAATATTCATAATTACTAATATTATCTTCTTTCTCAAATAAATCTTGTAAATATTTATCATTTTTAAAATCATCAATATCTATCCAATTTTCAATATATATTTTTATAGATAATAGTTCATTAAGTTCTTTTTCTAATTTCTCATTCTCTTTACCTACAATATCCACTAAAAAAGAGGTATCTAAATTTAATAAAATTCTAAAATCAATAATCTCTTTTTCATCTACTTTTTTAATTAAAAAATCTTTTAAATTTTTAATTTCATTAAATGCTAATAGCATAAATTTATCTCCTAAAGGTTATATTATAGAAATTTTTTTTACTAAATTCAAAAAATTTATAAACTTCCTCTTCTATAATATCTTTTGATTTTTTATATCTAATTTGATGTTCCCATTTTTCAAAAAATACTTTATTTTGTTCATAATTTTCCAATCTTGTAGAACTTCTTGCTTTTGTTTCTAAAATTCTTTTTAAAATAGATAAATTATGTATTTTTATATCTCTAAACTTCATATTCTCTTGATTTAAATTCTCTATATCTTTTTTTTTATCATAATTGATTGAATGAAAAATTTCATATTTTAAAATTGTTTTAAGTATATATCCACTCAAATAATAGATGCTAGGCAATATATATTTTTTATTTTTTTCGCAATGCTTAATATTTAATATCAAGCATTGACAAGTTTTTAAATGTTTTAATGCAGAGTCTTTAAATTCTGGATATTTCATAAAAGACCTTTATAATTAATCTATCTCCAACACACTATAAACTTTTGTATGTTTTTTAACTTTCATTTCACCATCTAAAAATTTCAAATTCAAAATAAAACAAGCCTCCACACACTCAGCTCCTGCATCATTGACAAGTTTGGCAGCCGCTTCAGCCGTCCCCCCAGTTGCAATCAAATCATCAATCAAAAGTACCTTAGGATTTTTCACTCCACTAAAAGCATCAATATGCACCTCAATCTCATCTACTCCATACTCCAAAACATATTTTTCACTAATCGTCGTATGTGGAAGTTTGCCACGTTTTCTAATCGGAACAAATCTACTCTTTAACCTCGTCGCCAAAGCCGCTCCAAAAATAAATCCTCGACTATCAATCCCCGCAATAAAATCAATCCCCATATCTTCATACCTCGCCTCTAAATGCTTCATCAACAGCTCAAAAGCCTCCGCATTATTCAACAAAGTCGTAATATCCTTAAACACAATCCCTTTTTTCGGAAAATCAGGAATCTCCCTAATCGAATCCATCAAAATCTTTCTATTCTCATCACTTAAAATTTTCATTATATTCCCCTATTTCTATTATTTTATTAAAAAGTTTTTTGATTCTTGACTTTTTAACTTTATATATTTCAGACAAATCTGCACTACATCTTCTGCAGATTAGATTTGCCTTTGAAACTCTATTTTTTGCCCTACATATTGGACATTTATAGATAAATTTCATTAATTATCTTCTAAAAAGAAAATTGAATCTATAATCTCCTCCTCAATTTCCTCTTTTTTCTCTTCATTTGCAGATAAAAATTTCTTTTTTAACTCTCTTAAATCCTCTTTATCCTCATCTAAAATAGAATCATTTTTCAAAAGAGCCTCTACTTTTGTGATAATTATCTTATCATGGTCGCTTATCATCTCAATCTCTACTTTTTTCTGAGAATGTCTTGTCGTATGAGAAATTTTACTCTTAAACTGTCCCTCTATAATTTCACCAGTATTTACCTCTATCCCTTTTACATTCAAAATTCCATCAATATCCAAAGAAAATGTTACATCAATTTTCCCATCTTCTGGAGGATTCTCAATTGATAAATCCACCATTCCTATCTTCACATTTTTACTCAAATTAATATCTTCACCCTGATAAATGCTTATTTCATAGTTTCTTTGATAGGATATAGCTGAATAATATCTATTGGTTTTAGTTGTGGGGATTGGAGTATTTTTCATAATTATCTTGGAAAATTCTAAACCAAACATATCATCTTTCAATACATCAGTCCCCAAAGAGTATGGTGTAATATCTATCAAAAATGAATCAGTATCTTTTCCCTCAATCATCGCCCCTTGCAAAATCGCTCCAACAGCGACTGCTTTATCTGGGTCATCAATCAAAACTGGCAAAATTTCACTCTGCTCCAGAATCTTTTCACCAATTAATGGAATACGACTTGACCCACCTGTCAAAATAATAGCATTTAATTCATCTATATCTATCTTTGCATCATCAATTGCATCAATTAAAAGATTAACTGTTTTATCTATACTCGCTGAAATTAACTCCTCAAACTCCTCTTTTGAAATAGACACTTCAAGGTGTAAAGCTTTATTATCCTGTTTTGCAAAAAACTTTTCATCTAACTCCACCTCATCTCTACTTGAAAGCTCTATCTTTACCTTTTCCGCCAATTGTTGCAATTTTATCTTGATTTTTTGAGTTTTTTCTATCTTAAATTCACTCTTTTTCCAAATTAAATCAGCCAATGCCTCATCAAAATCATCACCACCTAAATTATTATCTCCCATAGTTGATAAAACCTCTATCATCCCCTGCGAATTCTCAATAATCGAAACATCAAATGTCCCACCACCCAAATCATAAATCGCATAAATCGCATCATCATCTTTATTTGCCCCATAACTAAGAGCAGCCGCCGTTGGCTCATTCAAAATTCTAATCGGTTCTAAATTTGCCAATTTCGCAGCTTTTGCAGTAGCCTCTCTTTGAAGTTCATTAAAATAAGCGGGAACAGTTATCACACATTTAGAAAACTCACTACTAAATTGCTTAGTAGCTTCCTCTTTTATTTTTTTAATAATCAGCGATGAAATCTCCTCTGGTAAATAATCTTTGGAATTCAAAGTTATCTTTTCTCCACTACCCATCTTTCTTTTTATCGAAATCACTGTATCTTCTGGTGAAACAACCGCAATATTTTTTGCTTTTTGCCCAACTAAAACACCATTATCACTTATATTTACAACTGATGGTAACAAATCACTATTATCAAACGATACAAACTCTAAATTATTATCTTTATAAACCGTTGCTACTGTATTTGTTGTTCCTAAATCTATCCCTAAAATATCCATTTTTTCCCTTTACTTTTATTCTAATTATAATGGCTTAAGAACCCCAAACGAAAATTTTATTTTCGCTTGGGGACTTTGACCAATACTTTAAAAATCTTTTTTATTAACTTTTACTTTTGGATATGAGATAATTTTATCTTTATACCTATATCCTTGCTCTATTATCTCTAAAATCTCTCCATCTTGTTTATCTTTATTCTCCTCTTTTTCAATCGCTTCATGGATATTTGGATCAAAAATATCACCTACTCTAGCTAAAGTGGTTAGTGAAAATTTATCCATCACATTTTCATAAAATGATTCTATATCCTCCATCCCTTTCTTGAATGAAATAAAACTATCTTTAAATTTTGAAAGTCCAAAATGTTTAATTTTAGGCATAGAGTTTAAACTATCCCGAGATGATGATAAAAATTCATAAAAATTTATCAAGCTATCCGCTTCATCTTTTAATTTAATCTCATCACTATTAATTTTAAGAGTATGAACACTTTTTGTAAGTTTTTTTATTTCACCTTTTATGGTTATTAATTCAGAAATAGATTGCTCTTCGGTAGAGTTTTCTTTGGTTAGATCAAACAAATCACCAATATCTTCATCCTCCATAGAGTCGATAATTTCATTGATAACTTCTCGAAATTGCTCTTTTATATTATCCATTTTACCTCCTATATCTCAAAAGGAGTTTCAAAAATTGTTGTTAAATATTTGATATTATCAATTTCATTCATCTCTTTTTGGGTATTTATTAAAGTATATACAAATAGGTCATTCTCAATTGATTGTTCATAATATTCCTCATTTGTCAAACTATCATAAGCATCTCTGATTTTAGCAAACATTTCAGGTTCTGTTTGTGGTGGATATTTTCGTACTAGTTGTTTGTAATTTTTTTTAATATCACTAAACTCAAAATCCCCCTTTAACCCTAATACTTGGTATGGTGTCTCTTTTATCAAATTTTATCCTTTAACTCTAGTAACTCTAAATATTGTGGTTTTAGGGTTGTAAACCATTTTTTTTCATAAACCTTAATAAATCTATTATAGTAAATTTTATCTATTTGTATAGAGTGTGTGCGACAAAATTTAATATAACTATATATCCATTTCAGATAAAAAGCATTTTCTCTACTAGAATTATAATCCATAACATATTTAATAAAAATAATTTTTGTATCATTATCTATCTCATAATCTAAAACGTTAGGAATAAAATCTCTTAAATCTTTATTAAAAATAGAAAGTTTTACTTTATCAAAAAATTCCATTATAAATTCAAAAGAAAGTTTATGACCATTTATATAATAATAATTAAGTATATCTAAAGCTATTTTATAAGCCAACTCTTTATATGCTGGATATTTATAATTAGAATGAATATTTGCAAATTTTTCCAATAAGTCATCATATTCATCTTTTGAAGCTTTATAAAAATCATCACAAAATTCCTCTAATTCAAGTTCTAAATCCTCAAAGCTGCCGTAATAATCATCTTCACCATCTTCATTTTCATCATTAAAATCATATTGTTCTTCACCAAAAACTCTATCGGCTAACTCATCTTTGTCTATTCCCATATCATTTAGTAGATTTTCAAACATACCAAACATTGAATCATCTTTTACCTTTTTTTGAGGCATCGATTTTTTATTTTTTATAGCAATAGAGATATTTTTGCACTCTTTTGGCAACTCTTTGAGTGATAAATGAAAACTATTTTTATAAAATTTTATTATTTTCTCTAATAATAGATAATTTTCTCTATTTTTCTTGAAATCATACTGTAACAAGATATAACTTATAGCGGTCAAAAGAATCCAAATTTCCTCTTGAAATTTTTTATAATCACCTTTTGTTTCATCAATAGATTTTATTATCATAGATAATTTTTTTGTTCTTTCAGTATCTGATAGAGGTTCAAATATATCTTCAAATTCTGTTTTAAATTTATCAAAAAAATCTATAAATTTTTTAGAAGATAGAAAATCTTTTTTCTTAAAAAACTCTTTTAATATGTCTATATGGGATTTTAAATCCAAATTAAGTGAGGTGGCAAAAAAGGATAATAGATAAGTGATAGGTGCTATATTATATTTTTTCACCAATTTCTCAAATTTTTGTGAATTATCCCCTCTTCTACCTACTGAAAGAATAAATATTTCATCTAGGATATTTAACTGTTGAAATTTAGGCAATTTTTTGTGATGAAGTTGTAAATAATTATCAGTCATAGTAAAAACATTAGATAGCTCTATATATGGTTGATATTTTATTATCTTAAAAAGAAGATTGATAGATTCAGGCAACTGGACAAGTTCATCTTTATATTTAAAAAAAACAGAGGAAGCAGATACATAATCTTTCTTCTCGCATATTAAAGCAATATTATTATAGATAGCTTTTCGATATTCATCTTTATCTGTAACAAGTTTTTTTATCTCATTTGTTTGAATAAACTCTTTATTCGCAAAAAATCGTTTTACTCTTTTTTGTTTATTTGTCTCAGCAGAATCCCTCTCTATCTCTTTTTTAGCAAATCTAGCATTTTTTGTATTTGGTAATTTTGAAGTATCTCCTAAAATCAAAGCTATATAGAGATTTTTATCTATACTTATTGATTCAAAATCCTCATATAAAATTATCTTTTTGAAAATCTCAAGATTACTCCTCTCTATCTCTTTTTTTGGATTAATTTTTTCAAACCACTCCAAAGCTTCATTTATATTTCCTTTTTTCAGCTCAATAAAACCTAAAAGATAATTTTTTTTATCTAATTCAAGCGTATCAAAAATAGATTGTTCTATCTCAAAATTTCCAGTATAAATTTTAGCTAAAGAGTATAAAAATGAGGCATTTTGTTTAATTGTTTTATATCTTGATTTCAGCAAAGGTTTAGCAAACTCAATCGCTCTATCAAAATGCTCCAAATAGCAAAGATATTTCACTTTCATAAGTTTATGCTTGTCACTATTTTTTATCTTTAAAACAGCATCAACATTTCTAATAGCCCTTTGAAAATCACCCTCTTTAAATTCACTTTCTATTAGACTTAGATAAGATTTAAGAGTAATATCCTCGACCTCTTGCTCACTCATCCCATCAATTTTAAACTGCTTAATTTTAGATATAACTTTCTTATAATTTCTATTCTCATAGAGTTTAAATAACTCACTTTTTGAAAAAATTTTCTTAGCCATAAATTAATCCTTAAACATCTTATATTTCATAAACAATGTCAAACTCACAACCACCATAAAAACTCCATATCCTATCATTTCAATTCCCATTTTTACCCCTTAATCTTCAATTTTTCCCACTCTACAACTGTGTCTTCCACCCTCAAACTCATTTTCGCACCAAGCCCTCAGCATACTTTCTACCACTCCTAAGCCCACGATTCTCTCGCCAAAACACAAAATATTCGCATCATTGTGTTGTTTTGTAACTCCTGCGGTGTAGGCATCGTGGCAAAGTGCAGCTCTAATTCCTTTATGTCTATTCGCCGACATACTCATTCCTATTCCCGTGCCACAAATTAAGATTCCGTTTGAGGTCTCACAACCCCTCACCGCTAAAGAAACTTTATGAGCAAAATCTGGATAATCCACTCTTTGCCCCGATTTATCACCTAAATCTTCCATTTCGTGTCCTAAATTTTCCAATATCTTTATCACATCGTTTTTGATATTAAATCCTGCATGGTCGTAACCTATATAAAATTTCACTTATCTTTCCTTATATATTTTTTATCTAACTCTAAATTATCAATAATTCGTCCTACTCTATCCCATCGTAGCTTTTTCTCTGAATCCCAACTAAAATAGATAAACCAAGGTTTTCCAACTACTAAACGATACGGCACACTTCCCCAAAATCGGCTATCATTTGAGTTATCACGATTATCACCAACCATATAATACTCATCTTTAGAGACTTTTTTGTAAAAAGCATTAAATCCCAATGTCACATATTTTGGAAGTCCCTCAACCATTATCGGTTGCATATCCACATTTGCCCCATTCATTGTTCGACCTGCCAAAGCATCAAAAGCACTATTATTTTTTGCCCCATAATGAATCCCCGGGAATTTGTGGCTCATCGGATTTTTGACCCATATTTTATTTTGAATCAATACAAATTTTTCTTTAGGATAGTTTGCTTTTATATATTCATCGCCCTCACTAGGTCTTAAATATATCGCACCATCAATCATAATTATCTCATCTCCACCCTTTGCAAAACATCGCTTGACATAGTGAACTTTTTCATCATCAGGAAATCGAAAAACCACAATATCCCCTCGCTCTGGTCCATCACTTGCAAAAAGATGTCCATCTCCATCAAAATCTGGTAATACTTGCCACTCAAGCCACGGGAGATGAGGGGTCGGGATGCCATAGGCAAATTTTTTGACAAAAAGATGGTCACCAATAAGTAGAGTTCGTTTCATTGAGCCACTAGGAATCACAAATGCTTGAGCAATAAAAAATATCACAAACAAAACTATTATGATAGTCCCCGTCCAACTATTTGAAAATTCATATAATTTTTTCATCTTTTCTTTCATTTTGTCTCCCTATTTTTTGCAGATTTTATAGTATTTGCCAAAAGCATAGCGATGGTCATCGGTCCTACTCCCCCCGGAACAGGAGTTATAAATGAGCATCTATCGGCTACATTTCCGAAATCCACATCACCCACCAACTTTCCATTTTCCAGCCGATTTATTCCAATATCAATCACGATTGCCCTATCTTTTACCATATCTGAAGTAATTAGATTCACTTTTCCAACACCCACAATCACCATATCTGCCCTCAAAGTGTGAGATTTCAAATCTTTGGTATGAATATGGCAAATATCCACTGTTGCAAATTTATTTAAAAGCAGATTGAGCATCGGCTTACCCACAATATTACTAGCCCCAACGATACAAACATTCATCCCTTTAGGGTCAATTTTGTACTCCTCCAAAAGTTTCATCACCCCAAGTGGAGTACACGGCACAAACGAGTCAAGACCTGCTACCAATCTACCCATATTGTAGGGGTGAAAACCATCAACATCTTTTTTAGGGTCAATTGCATCTAAGATTGCGGTTTCATTTATCTGAGCAGGAAGTGGTAACTGCACCAAAATTCCATCAATATTAGGATTATTATTCATCATTTTAATCGTCTCCAAAATCTTCTCTTGCGAAATATCAATCGGCATTTTATGCACAATCGAATAGATTCCAGTGGTCGTACAAGCCTTCTCCTTCATATTCACATAGGTAAAACTCGCAGGGTCGTCGCCTATCAAAATCACTGCAAGTCCAGGAGTTATGCCTTTGGAATTTAATTTACTAACTTTCTTTTTGAGATTTAATTTAATTTTATTCGAGAGTGCTTTTCCATCAAGAATTCTCATCTATCACCTTAATAATTTATTTTTGTCATTATACCCTAATTGATTTTAAAATTTGATATGGTATTCATTCTAGTACCGAATGAAAAAATGATTAATACTATTGTAGCTTCAACCGTTTTTTCATAAAGTGTATTTAATCATATTTTTAATTAAATCTGACCTTTCCTAAATTAAAGATAGCTTAAATTAGAATTGCTGATATGGAAACCTTGAAGTAAAGATATGTAAATGCCCCCATAAAAGATAAAAGCATTATAAAAAGAATTGAATATTTATAACTTGATATTGTTTTAAATAACTCTTTTAAGTCAATTTCATCTTCCATATATTGCTGTTCAATTTTATTTTCCATATATTTTTCCCCTCATATTTTTAATTATCTGTTAAATATTTAATACTAACAAATGGTGCAAGAGCTGAAGATATTGCTTGAAGTAATGGTAAAGTCTCTTTTACACCTACATTAAAGCCCTTCATCTTACGAGGAGAGATATAAACTATATCATTTGGTTTTAATATTAAATTAGATATTTTCAAAGCAGATAAACTTGTTAAATCTATTGTTCTAATTTTTGGATTATTTAAATCACCACTCACAATCTTGACCTCATTTCGTAAAGCATAATCGGTAAAATCACCACTTCTAGAAATTGCTTCAAATATACTAATAGTTTCATTAAGCACAGGAATCATTCCTGGTTTTCTAACTTCACCCAAAATATAAACTCTCTGATTAAGTATATTTACTGCAACATAGGGTTGGCGAAGATAAATCTTATATTTGTGAGTTAACTCTTTACTAGCTTGAACTGCAGTTAAGCCACTTACCCTAACCTCTCCAATTAAAGGTAAAAAAACTATACCTTTATTAGATACTAGAAATCCTTGCTTATTATCTAATAAACTATTGCTAATTGTATTATTAACATTATTGACTTGATTTGAGCTTACACCTGATTGTTTATATACATTATAAACACTAATATCCAATCTATCTTTTGGCATAATCTTATATTCATACTCAATAGACTCTTTAATAGATTTTTTTGATGCACTTGTCTCTATTTTAGTTTTATCATCTATTTGAAAAAGTGTATATTCTTTCACACTACAACCACTAATTAATAGTATAAATAACAAAAATACAAAATATTTTTTAATCATTAAAACAATTCCCCTTTTATTTAAATTTCATTTGATAAAAAATATTTCAGCTCAAAAGAACTGAAATATTTTTAAAATTAGTTAGATGCTCCTGTAGAAGTTGGTGTTGAATCCGTATCACTAGAAGTTGATGGAGAAACAGTACCACTTCCTGTATTAGGAGTTACTGTAGGCTCAGGTTCAGGAGTAGGCTCAGTTGTATTTGGTCTATCAACAAGTACAACTATTGCAACTTCATTTTCTATATTAATATTATTTAAATCAGAGACATCTTTTGCACCACTTACAACTTCTTGAATAACTTTTGCCACACTACTTGT
>JAOZPA010000015.1:0-7935 GCA_029932985.1 Campylobacterales bacterium | reverse complement strand
CTACTTGTTATAACTGTCATAATTTTATTTGCAGCAATTATAGCAGCAGGTCCGCTTTCTACATTTAAATCAATTGCTTCAATATTTTCTTCTGCTAAAGTGGATGCTTCTTCAGCTTTCGTAGCAATTGCACTTGAATTTTTTTTAACTTTTTTTAATGCTTCATTATCTTTGGAATATACCTCTTCCGCTGTTTTGTTAATTATCTCTTCAATAGCCTCTTTTGAGCCTATTTTCGTACCAGTTTCTATCAAGATACTAATATATTTAAATAATGTTAATGAAATATTAGATTCATTAGGATTACTTGAAGATGATTTAATAGTTGAATAAGCCATATTGAATATTACTTGAATTTTAGTTTGCTGTGCTAAAACTTTTTTTGCTTTTTCTTTTTTAGTCTTATCCTGACCATTTTCTAACTCAAAAATTGAATCAAAAGTTGTTAAATCAATATCATCATCTATCTTAAGTTTCTTTTTAAGAGCTTTTTGTGCTTCAATAACACTTTTTCCACTTGTTCTTATCATAATCGTACTTAGTGGACTTATCGTTAAAAATTTAGTTCCTGTAAGAACTTCTGGAGAAGGTAGAGGAGCTGTAAATGTTCCAGTAAATGGCTTTCCTGATATTTTTTTGCTCCTCATCATCATTACCACTATTTTTAAAAGAAGCAACTTTTAATTTTAATTGATTATCTCCAAAACTATAGGCTGATTGATTAATAAATCCTAAATAATCTCTTTGATAACTACCTATACTAAAATTATTAATAAAATTTCCAAAAACATTACTCTTGTGAAGCATAATACTCTCAATTCCCGAACTTTTATTATAGTACCTAAACGCACCATTATCTTTATCTAAAGAATCACTATGACTCAGCGCTAAATCGTACATAATCCCAAAATTAAATCCTTTATACAAATTCCAATGTAAGTGAGTTCTTAAATATGCGATATAATCAAATACACCCTCTTCACTACCTACAAAAGTGGTTAATACTGGAGAGAAATCAACTCTTGTTTTGAAATATCCACTATTTTCACTTAAGACTTTCATATTATATTGAGTTGTTTCAAAATTAGTCGATACTTTTAGTGATTTTTTAAATGAATTAGATGTATTCTTTGACAGATTTGTCAAAAAATTTCTATAAAGAGTCAAATCACCCTCTATTTTTCTAATTTTAATATTACTTTTTTTGATAACAATCTCAAAATGTTTATATTGCTTTAAAAATGAGATATAACCTAAAACAACACCTATCGCATCTAGCTCATTATTATCCATAATATGATTTTCATAAGCCACATAGATAGCATCACCTTTTTCACCTATATCAATATTTTCAAAACCAAATTCAACTAAACTATCTTTTAAATTATCTATGGTCTTAATATCTTTTATCTTTTTTATATCTGAAATAGGTTTATTTTCATAATTATGTTTTATATCAAAATTTTCCTCTTTTATCTCATCTTTATAGTGATATTTTTTGCCCAAATTAAATTTTAAATTTAATCCATAAGAGTAATCCTCATCTTTATATGTTAAGTTTTTTTTAGCAATAAGTGCAATATTTCCATATTTAAAAAAATCATTAGGAGTGTTGATTTTTAAACCGATATGATTCTCTTTGCTATCATTTTCTGCCAAAATATAAAACCAATCACTAAGCTTTACTTCTAATCCACCAAAAATACCATCTAGTCTGGTTGAATCATATCCATAACCCAAACTTGCTCGTAAAAAATAAAACTCTTTACTCATTACTAAATATTTAGCATCATAATGAGAAGCTGCTCCACCCAAATCTTGAACACCAACCGCAATTTTTGGCATATAAATTGAATTATTAAAAAATGGCAATTGAAACTTAATATTAGCAGACAAATCTCTTATATGATATTCTCTACTTTCATCTTTTGGATAAACTTCAGAAAGACGACCACCAATCTCTAAATATGGAAATAATCCAATATTTAAAATATAATCTTCAGCTTTATAGTTTTCTCTTTGGATAGAACCTAAACGGCTAACCTGATTTGAAAAAACAGCTTCCACTTTTCCAGTTTCTACAACAGAAGCATTAGGAGTGTTCATAATACCACTATATCCCTGAAATGAAGTATGAGTATTAAAATCATCTGAAATTAAAACAGAAGAGAGAACAATAGATAAAAAAACTATTTTTAACATTATTTAACCTTATATAATTTTTTATTAAATAATACCTTTATTTTCTTTAACTAAAGATTAATTTTACCCATAAAGATATTTCTTTAAAATGTCATTTTGGGGCTTTTAATTTTATCTATACTCTTTTTTGTAAAAAATATCGATGGAGTTTGCATCTTCCGCTGTTGTGGTATCGACTCCCCAGTTTTTATTTATCTCATATTGGATTTTAATACTATTTTTATCGGCAGAATTTTGGTAGATTATCATCGTTTTTCTGTTTAATCTTTTGCCAACTTTTACATCTAATCCGCCATCAGCCCCCTCACCGAGTTGAATTTTATCAACACCCATACTTTTAGCAATATCTTTAGTTAGTGCATTTGCCATAAACATAGCAACCGCTTTTTTTTGATTTCCATCAGCACTAGATTGACCAATTTTATCGCTACTTGTGCCAAATGTCAAATATGAAAATATATTTTTTTTATCCATCACAGGGTCTGATGTAAATTTAATTTTGGGTCTATATTTATCTCCAGTTACAGTTATAAAAATTTTAACATCTGGAAGCTTGTGAGTTAAAGTTATATCAAGAAGTGGATTTATCTCCTTTAAGCCTCTAAAAGTTATAGTTGATTTATCTTCAAGGAGAAATTTTTTACCCATAACATCATAAAAACCTTTAATTTTTTTCACCTTTCCCTTGACTTTCAAACCTTTATTAAACTCTTTTTCAATCACCATCGCAACTACTAAACTTATCTCAGCCCCATCAATTTTATAATTTACTGGATTTAAACTATTAATTTTTAAATCTATAAAAAAATTTTTCTCAAAATCAGATTTCTTTGGTTTATCTTTTAACTTTTTCTTCGATTTCTCTTTTTTAACGATAATTACATCTTCATCACTATCAGGATTCAAAAATTTCGCCTCATAATGCAAATCCACATCATATAAATCTAGATTGCCTCTTAAAAAACTCTTTTTCTCCTTTTGTTCGAATTTGATTTTTGAATCTATCTTTAACTTTCCATACTCTTTAAGCTCCAGCGGAAATTTTGTGATTTTCAAATTCGCCAACATCCCATTTTCATCTTTATATCCCACAATATCTATCATATTATCAAATGCAATATCAAAAGTTATCTTCTCCCCCAAAGTCACAACTCCCTTTTTTGTCAAGGCAAATTTTCGATTTAATGCCTTTTGCTCAAATCCCGTAGTCCTAAATTCAAAATTTTTAATCTCCACTCTATCTTTTTTATAATTAGATTTAATCAAAATATCTTTTATCTTTTTTTTGTCATAAATTAACTGTTTTGATTTTAATGCAACCTCTATATTTTCCTTCTGTACCCTAGCCGATAGATTTATTTTGCCATCAATTGGTTGTGATTCCAAAAGATAGAGTTTTTTTATCTCTTTTTGGAGTGATTTTAGTGAATTTATCTCTATATTACTTTGTAAATTTAACGGTTCTATTTTTCCCGTTGCTTTTACTTTTAAAGCTCTATTTTTCAGATTTACATTTATCTTTCCATCATCTATTTTTGCCTTTAATTTTAAATTAAAGTTTTTATTAATTTTGATGTCTGAATTTAATCCTCCATTTTGGGTACTTAAATCATAAAATCCCTCACTATCCAATAATATTTTTTTTGCCAAAACCTCCTCTGGCAATTTAAGAATTTTTGAAATATCTATGGTTTTAGTTTTTAGATAAATTTGAAACTTTTTAAAATCATCACTTTTTGCATTAAATATAATTTTGGGAGATATTAATTTAGCATCAATCCCAGTTTTTGTACCATTTGCCTTTAAATTAATCGGCTCAAACTGTTTTAAATTTAACCCCTCCATATTTGTATCTCGTAAATCTATCTCAGTTTCATATCTCAAACTTTCATCAATATTATTAAAATTTAGAGAAAGATTTGTGAGAGTTTTCAGATTTGCCACATTTGAATTAATTAAAAAAAGAAGTTTCGTTTCAACATCTCCACTTATCAGATTTGTAGCTGTATCGATATTTAAAGTTTTTGTTTTTATATCAAACTCATTAAACAAAAATTCACCCTCACTTAATTTCACATTTGATTTTATATTTTTCAGACCACCATTTGCAGTTATATTAATGTAAGGCATTTGAAAAATTGTGAGATTCAAATCTTTGGTAAATTGTTGTAAATATTTTTCATTAGGAGAGATTTTACTAAAGGTTTTGAAATTCAAACTACTATTTATATCATCAATATTCAGATTCACATCAGATTTCAGATAAATATTTGCCACATTTGAATCAATAAGTGTAGAGATATTTGCCTTTAAATCATTTGTGATTAGATTAAAATTACTGATAATATTTAGGTTTTTTTGGCTTACTGTAAACTCACGGAATTTTATTTTTGAGCTATTTAGTGAAATATTTGCATCAATACTTTTCATATCTCCATTTGCAATTATTTTAAGAGTTGGCAATTTAAATAGAGTGATATTTTGCTCATTGGTAAATTTTGAAACAAAACTTTTATGAGGGATAAGTGCTAAAAGTGCTTTATATTTTTGAGTTTTGTTTAAATTTGCCGTTAGATTCAAATCGGCTACATTTGATTTTAGATTAATTTTGATATTAGCTTGTGCTTTTTGATTTTTTATGAGATATTTCACTTGATGAATTTCTAGTTCTAGGGAGTTTAGCAGATAATTTTCAAAAGCTATATTTTGGATTGAGAGTAAAATTTTGTCAATTTGAACCCTTTTCATAAAAGGGATAGAAAATACTTTCTGCGGTGAGGGGTCTTTGGTCTGATTATTATCACTTTTAGTCAGCGATTCCAAAAAATTTTTATCTATCCATAAATTTTTAACCACTAATTGATTTATATGAATCGTTTCATTTAGCAAATCCAAAAAATCTATATCCAAAATTAAAGAACTTTTTATCTTGTTTTCATAATTTAATTTATCTATCTTTAAACCACTAAAAATCCCACCCTGCAATTTTTCAAATTTAATATCCAAGTTTGTTTTTTTAACTCCCGTAACCACCGCATAATTCAAAAATTTTTCATTCTCAAGTAAAGCAATAACGGTTGCCAAAAATAAAACCACCAAAATAATTAGAGATAAAAAAATTCTCTTTAAAATTTTCAAGGTTATCCTAACTTAAAATTATTTTAAATACTGCACCATCTTTATTATTTTCTGCAGTTAATTTTCCGCCACAATGCTCCTCTATGATGGTTTTTGACATATAAAGCCCCAAACCTGTACCATCTTTTTGCTTTTTGGTGCTAAAATAGGGGTCAAAGATATTATTTAATGAATCAAAGGGAATTCCGCCACCATTATCATTAATTTCACAAATATAATTATCATCTTTTTTATAGGTTGAAATTTTGATAAATGGGTTTTTGATATGTTTTTCCAGAAGTATATCCTCCGCATTTTGAATCAAATTTAGAATTACGTGCTTGACCTCATTTGGATAGGTATTAAATTTTTCTTTGCAATTAAATTCTCTGATTATATTGATATTTTTACTAATAGTTGAGGCTTCGATAATAGACAAAACCGTATCGACAAGTGTACAGAAATTAATTACTTCTGCCTCTTTATTGAAGTTGAAAAAATTCCTAAAATCATCAATTGTGATACTTAATTTTTGTGAATGCTCATCTATCCCTTCAGCCTCACTTATAACTAATTCAGGTGTAACTTTATTAAGATGTGCCTTAATTATAAGATTTGCACTTTTAACACTAATGATATTCAGCGGTTGTCGCCATTGGTGAGCAATCATACTCAGCATCTCACCCATTTGAGTAAGTCTGGACTGTTGTATAATCTGTTGCCCCTTCTCTTGTAGTAAATCCTCCATAGAATCATATTTTTTAATCTCTTTTTTAAATTTAAATAGAAGTAAAATAATAAATAATAATGAGATAATATTTAACAAAGGCGAAACTATAATATCAAAAACACTTATATGATAGTATAGTTTCCAAGGTGTATTTTTTAATTTTTTCATAAAAATATAGTTAAATCCAGACACTATTAATCTATTCTGCTTTGTATCTGAAATCATCTCTTTATCCATAAAATCATTAATATTAAAAATCTTTTGAGTATTGAAATTCTTAACTCCATCAGCTCCAATTATCTCATTTTGAGCATTGACAATCAGATACGACCCTCCAAATAGATTCATATTTTTCAAGATTTTACTTTGAGAAGAGAGAGTAATATCAATATCCACCGTGCCTAAAAAATTATTTTTATCATAAATGGGAATTCCCATAGTGGTCATCAGCCCCTTACCAACTCCATCAGGATAGATAGGGGTAAAAAAAAGTTTGCCATAAGGATTATTTTTGGGAGTGGATTGTGTATAGATTGGGAAATTTTGATTTTTCAGATTAAATATAAAATCTTTGGAAAAAGTAAATGGATAAAGGGTTGAAAATCTATTTTTAGAGATATAGTAAATCCAAGCAAAATCTTTATTGTGAGTGGCTACTGTTTTGAAATATTGGGTCAAAGATAGTGCCATTGCCATCTCATATCTAATATTTTCATCTCCACTCAAGCCACCATATCCTGTAAGATTTATACTATTTGGATTATCCAAGGCATAATCACCTTTTGTATTAATCTCTTTGATTTTATCAACTTCCGTTAAAGATAAGTTTTTTCTATTTTTGTAGATTTCATTAATTGTGGTCTCTAAATAATAGATTGAATTAATCGCGTGATTTATCAAATTTTCCACTTTTATAGATGTATTTTGGGCAGATAAAAGTATAGAGTTTTTCTCTTTTTCCAAAATAAAATAAAAGGTTGATAGAGATGCAATAAAAATTATAATAATAAATAGATTTATATATAGAAACTTATCATTTTTAAATATTAGCCTCATTGCAAAAAATTTATAATATTTATAATATTTTCTCATTAATTTTCCTTAATTACACTGTTTCTATTTTTCCACAAAAATATTCTCATTAATGAAGAACAAAAGATGATTATACACTAACTTTGGTTAAATTCTATTTTAAAAACTGCCCCAAATTCATTATTTTTAACACTAAGTTGCCCTCCGCAATGCTCTTCAATAATAGTTTTTGACATATAAAGCCCCAAACCTGTACCATTTTTATTTTTTTTTGTACTAAAATAGGGGTCAAAAATTTTCTCTATAATCTCTTCAGGAATCCCACCGCCATTATCACTCACCTCTAAAATATATTTATAATTTTGAGTATAGGTTGAAATTTTTATAAAAGCATTTTCCGTTGCTTTCTCTAAAACCACATCCTCGGCATTTTTAACCAAATTCAAAATCACCTGTTTTACCTCATTTGGATAGGTTTTAAACCGATGGTTGCATTTTAAATCTTGAATCAATTTTATATTTTTATTTGTAATTGAAACTTTGACAATATTTAAAACATTTTGGATAAGCTCCTCAAAACTCACCTCTTTTATCTCTTTATTTGCTTTGAAAAAATCTCGAAAATCATTAATCGTCGTGCTTAGATGCTCGGCAAATTCACAAATCCTATCGGTCTGTTTCATAATATTTTTTTGAGTAGTTCTGCCTAACTGTGCTTTTACATTGAGATTTATACTTGTTGTGCTAATTGCATTTAGCGGTTGTCGCCACTGATGGGCAATCATACTCATCATTTCACCCATCTGAGCTTGTCTGGATTGTGCAATAAGTTGCTGATATTGAAATCTGTTTTT
>JAOZPA010000088.1 GCA_029932985.1 Campylobacterales bacterium | reverse complement strand
GCTTTTGTGGCATCTAAATATTTTAAATCAAGCGATGATATTAGCTCAAAAAAATATAGAATATATTGTGCAGAAAACAAAATTTTGGGATAGGTGTAGAGAGAGAAATTTAAATCAACGACAGGTAAAAGTGCTAAATAAAATTTTGGATATGGGGGCGGATAATTTTGAAGGTGGTTTGAGTACCAAAAAATATATAGCAATCACAAAAAAAAGCAAAGCCACCGCCATACGAGATATAAAAGAGCTTTTGGAATATGGATGTATCGAGCAAATTGAAGGCAGTAGTGGTAGAAATGTGAGATATTATATTTCCTTCTGAATGGCAAAAGATAAAGGTTTTGTGTTTGGCAATGTAACCTAATGAAAGCTAAAATTTTTGTATTTTATTCTAAAAACTGGAAAAATAGAACAATTTTTAATATAGATGTGTGAAATAATCATCATAATAACTTATATCAAAAACAGTTTAATTCTTCATCTAATATTAATCAAAATTATTATATTATAAAATCCAATTTAAAAATTTAGGAGGTTTTAATGAAAAAAAATAGTTATGAAGTGACCGATATTGCGGGGAAGTTTGCCAAGGTTTTTCTCAAAAATCCGCTTACTCCTTTGCTTGGTATCTTTTTGCTTCTTCTGGGATATTTTGCCTTGGAGTTGACACCACGAGAGGAGGACCCTCAAATGGAGGTGAGTGGTGGGGCGATTATGGTCGTTTTACCTGGAGCGACCCCAAATCAGATACGAAATGTGATTATTAAGCCTCTTGAGCGAAAAATCAAGGAGATTAAGGGTGTTGAAAATGTTTTTGGTATGGCGATGGAAAATGTGGGAATTGTGAATGTGCAGTATTTTATCGGTGAAAATCGTGAAGAGTCCAACCTGAAACTTTATGATAAAGTGATGCAAAATATGGATTCTCTACCAAAAGGCACGATGCAACCGATTGTAAAACCATTTGATATTGATATTGATGTCCCGATTTTGACCTTTGCTTTTTATCTCAAAAATGATTCTAATCTATCCAAAACCGATTTAAGTATAAAGGTAAAAGAGATTCAGCACGAACTTAATATGATAGAAAATGTAGCCAAAACCACTCTCAAGGGAGCGAAAAGGGAGCAGTTTAATGTGCAGGTGGATTTGAATAAACTTTCAGGCTACTATATTTCACTGGGGCAGATTATGAAGGCTTTGGAATCTCTGGCGGTGAGTGTACCGAATGTCAAAAATAGAACCAAAGATGGAAAATTAGTAATTTTTGGAGTCAAAAATGCGATAGAAACCGTTAAAGATGTAGAAAATATTATGATAGCCCAATATATGGGGTCACCGATTTATCTTAAAAATGTGGCGAAAGTGGAAAAATCTTACGATATTCAAAATTTTCAAAAAGCTACGATTAGTTTTAGGGAAAATGGCAAGTTTGTCACCACAAAGGAGCAAGTTACACTCACCGTTTCTAAACTCAAAGGGACAAATGCGGTGTTTATTGCTGGAGATGTGATGGATAAATTGGATGCGATGAAACCTGAGCTGGAGAGGTTGGGGCTGGGAGTTATCACTACTAGAAATTATGGTGAGAGGGCAAATGAGGCGGTTAATGAGTTGGTTTTTCATCTGCTGATTTCGATTGTGATTATTGCAATTTTGCTAGTTTTTGTGCTGGGTTGGAGAGAGTCTATTATCGTAACTTTTACCGTCCCTGCGATTTTGGCTATCACTCTTTTTATCGCTTTTATGACTGACCAAAGTGTAAATCGTATCACACTTTTTGCATTTTTGCTCTCACTTGGGCTGTTGGTGGATGCGGCAATTATTGTGATTGAAAATATCCATAGGCATCTGCACTCGCCAGATTCAGCGGATAAAGAGCTTTCTGAAATTATGATTGAGGCGACTGATGAGATAGGAGCGCCTACAAATATTGCGACGATTGCGATAATTCTCACGATGGTTCCAATGGCTTTTGTGGGGCAGATGATGGGGCAGTTTATGAAACCTATCCCTGCTAATGTCCCCGTATCGCTATTTGCATCGCTGATAGTTGCCTATATTTTCACACCATATTTGGCAAATAAGATGCTCAGAAAACCAAAAAAAGGGGAGTTACATTGAAACTATTTGAAAATTTTTTACACAATATCCTAAACTCGAAATTCAAAAAGTTTATGGTGATTTTTTTGATTATCGCCTCATTTTTTGCCTCTGTTATGATGATTCCTAGCAATATGGTATTGGCTCGAATGCTCCCTGGCAAAAGTGCAAATACTTACTCAATCTATGTAGATACTCCCGTTGGAAGCTCGATTGAGCAGACGGCTAAAATTGCAAAGTGTGTCACGGGCTATCTGAAAAAAGAGAGTGAAATTATCAATATTCAAACATATTTAGGGCTTGGCTCACCGCTTGATTATGCAGGATTGGTGAAGGGAAGTGCATTTAAAAATGGGGAAAATGTGGCGGAGATTGTGATAAATTTGAGCGATAAACACCACCGAGATGAGCCGTCATTTTTGATGGTGCAACGACTTCGACCAGTGCTTCAAAAAAATTGTGCCTCTCTTTTGGCAAATACAAATATCAAGATGATAGAACAACCCTCTGGTCCGCCGACTTTGGCATCTATCGTGGTGGAGTTGTATGGTAAAAATGATGAAACTCTAAGAACTCTCTCAAAAGAGATTGCGGAGCTTTTGAAAAATACAGATGGCTTGGTGGATGTGGATATTATGAATGATGAGATTTATCAGAAATTTCAACTTATCGTTAATAAAGAGAAGATTTTGCGGAGTGGGCTGTCGATAAAACAGTTAAATCAAATTCTATATTTGGGTTTTGAGGGGATGACCATAGCGGTTAAAAATTCTGAAAATTCCCCCGAGCAGATACCTATATTTTTGGGGCTTAGTGATGAAACGAAACGGGTAGATAATTTCAGCAAAGAGGAGCTACAAAATAAACTTTCATCTTTGAAACTTATGAATCCAAAAGGGATGATGATTCCTCTAAATGAGCTTGTGACTATCGAGGAGATTAGTTCAAAGCCAATGATAATGACCAAAAATCTAAGAAAAATGACCAATATTTTGGCAGAGACAGATATGGTTTCGCAAGTTTATCCACTCCTTGAGGCTAGAGATAGTATCAAAGAAAATTTGTCTCATAAATATGATATTGAGAATAGTTATCTGTTTGACTACACACTCACCGATAAAAAAACGGGAGAGATTTTTGAGCTTGTTTGGGATGGCGAGATGAAAGTGAGTTTGGACACATTTAAGGAGCTGGGGGTGGCTTTTATCTCCGCTTTGATTTTAATATTTTTGCTTTTGGTCATCTATTACAAAAGTTTTGTATTGAGTGGAATGGTGCTTTTGGGTAGCTTTTTGTCAATTATCGGGGTGATTGTGGGGCATTATGTGATGGATATTTTTACTCCTCAAACATTTTTTCTCACCGCTACTTCATTGATTGGATTTATCGCCTTGATGGGAATTAGCTCACGAAATTCACTGCTTTTAATCGATTTTACAATTTCACTGATTACTGATAGTAAAGTCCCCAAACGAAAAGCTATCGCTATCGCTACTGCTACTAGAGCGAAGCCAATACTTTTAACGGGTGCAGCTATTATTTTGGCAAGTACCCTATTGGCTGGTGACCCAGTTTTTGGCGGTTTGGGGGTTGCTCTCATATTTGGAACAATCGCCGCAGTTATAGTTTCACTAATTTTTATTCCAGTTTTAATGGATAATTCCAAAATTATGGAATTAGAAAATCTAACAAAACTAAAAAACTAAAAAAAATTCGTAGTCTTTCGGGGCTACGAAACTCTACTTTCTTTTACAAAACTTTACATTTAAATTATCATTTTATTTTTTAAGTATTCTTATATATAGCTTAATAAGTGTTTAAAATACACACCTAAATCTCATAATTTTAGGGTTTTAAGAGATTTTATTATATAGTAATTAAATTCAAGGGGGAATTGGAATGAAAAATTTTAGGATATTTATATTGGTTTTGACCACTTCGGTGATATTTGCAGATTCAAATCTGTTATATCAAAATTTCATAGCATCAGGCTCAACACAAAAGAATAAACTTTACAACTATACAAAATCTAAGCTTTTGTTTGCAGAGGCGATTAAATATAGTCAAACTTCACAAGACCACGAGATAGCAGAACTTTTGTATAATTCCACAAGTCAAGTAAATTTAAATGCTATTTTTGATTTTAAAGCTAGGGGAGCTTTTTTTTCAAAAGATGAAACTAAAATTTTGGCTTGGGATGAATCACAAATAAAATTTATAGATATTCAAACTCACAAAATTATTTTTACTGCGACTCATAATTTAATCAAAAATGCAAAATTTTCTAAGGATGAGAGATTTTTATTTACTTGGGGTGGTGGGGCAGAGATTAAGATGTGGGATGTTAAAAATGCAAAGCTGATAACCAATTTTTCTCATAGAAGAGGAGAGGTTTATGGTATAAAATTAAGTCACGATGAGAAACAACTTCTTAGTTTTGCCAAAGATAATAGGGTTCGGCTTTGGGATTTAAAAAGTAAAAAGATGATTTTTAAATATCGGCATAAAAAATTAAAAGGGGCTGAATTTAGTAATGATGATAAATTTATATATAGTTTTGGCAAAAAGAAAGTTAAAAAATTTAATATAGAAAAAAAAGAGATAAGCTTAACTTTTGATTTAGATTTTTGGGCTAGAGGGATGAAACTTGATAATTTACAAAGTCAACTTTTGGTTTGGAATTTACGATATATCTATATTTTTGATACAGAAAATGGCAGGTTGCTTTTAAAAATGCGAAATGATGACAAAAGCCATCTAAAAACTGTAATTAGTGATGAATATTTTAATCGTTTTCTATTTTGGGATATAAAAAGTGGGCGAATCAGATTTAAAGATATTAGTGATTATAATTTTTTTGATATAAACCACAACGGCAAAATTTCTGGGGCGATACTGACTGAAAATAAAATTTTTAGCTGGAGTGAATCTCATCTTTTCGTAACTAGAATCAGTGATGCAAAGCTCATTAGTCATATCAATTACAACCATAAAATCACAGGAGTCAAAATAATTGATGAAAATAAACTAGCGGTTTGGGGACTAGGAGATGAGATTAAGTTTTATGAGATAGATGCAGATAAAAAACAGATTTTGGATATTGACAAGGTGTCAAAAAATAGTTTAAAAATTGCAAATGAAGATGAGAAATTGATACTTTTTGCCAAAGAAAAAAAGGAGAAATCAACCGCATTTTATGGTGGCAAGATTGGTGATGTGAAATTTAATAAATCTGAAAATAAGTTTTTGAGCTGGGGTGAGAGAGAGCTGAAACTGTGGAATATTCAGAAGGAGAATAGGGTAAAATTTGCTGGGATTACGAACCAATATTATATCAAAAATATAAAGTTTATGGATGAGATGAGTAAGACGATTGTAGTCACTTATGACAATATCTATTTTTATGATAATGAGAAGCGAGAGTTGATTTTTACGATAAAACCTGATAGGTATAAATTTTTTAAGAGGACGAATTTGAATCAAGATGAGAGTGAAATGGTGATTGTTCAAAAAAATATTTTGTCGGTGGTGGATATTGAAAATCAGCGAGAGATTTGGGAAAAAGGGGTGGAAAATATCGTGGATGCTATCTATTGTGGTGAGATGATTGTGTCGTGGGGCAGGAGGGATATAAAGGTTTGGGATAGCGATGGTGGAGTGGTGAATGATATGAATTTTAGTGATAATATTTTTGCCGTGACCCCAAACGAAAATGGGAGCGAAGTTTTGTTTATTCAAAATCGGGTGGTGAAACTTTTTGATATGAAAAAAAATAGAGAAATTTTGACTCTCGATGATGAAAATATTGTTGGGGCAGTGTTTGATAAAAATGAATCGAAGATAATTACTTGGTCGTTTAGTGTCAATGGCGGTGAGATGAAGATTTGGGATAAGCGAAATGGTGAACTTTTGATGGCTAAAAATATCTCTGAGTTTAAAAATTTAACTCTGGATAAATATGATTTAAATAGTTTTTTTTCCAAATCTATGATTTATGATATTTCGCAAAAAAGTCAAAAAAATATGATTTTTGTGAAGCATTATGATAAAACTCTATATTATGAAAAATTTGATATTATTCTTAGCAGTTCAAAAATTGAGATTCGAGAAAAAAAGGGGGGGAGTTTGCTATTTACTTTTGAATATCCAGCGGTGAGGGGTATCTATTATGATAAAAAAAGTGATATGCTTGTAATTTTGAGTGATGATAATTTGATTTTTAAAAACTTATCTAATAAAAAATTGATAAAAAAACAGTATCAACTTGATGTAAAATTGAGCACAGGGGCAAAATTTGGTGAATATTTCAAAATTGCACCTATTAATTTTCAAGATTGGCAAAAATTGACGAAGATAATGAAAAAAAATTTTGATATAGTAGATGTGCCTTAAATGGATTAAAGTGTTAAATTTTCACTATTTTTTTTAAAAAAAAAACTATATTAATTTCTTATCTATTCTTTAAGTAAAAATAACATAAAATGGTAAAAGATATTTTTAAATATCAATAAGGGGTAAATATGACGAACAAATATAGATTAGTAACTAGAAGCGATATGGACGGGTTGGTTTGTGCGGTTTTGTTTAAAGAGTTAGAGATGATAGATGAGATTACTTTTGTGCATCCAAAAGATATGCAGGATGGCAAAATAGATATAACTTCAAATGATATTACCACAAATCTTCCCTATGTCGATGGTGTGCATTTGGCATTTGACCATCACTTGAGTGAGACGATTAGAAATGAAAAAGCGGAAAATCATATAATTGACCCTTATGCCCCCTCAGCGGCGCATGTAGTTTATAAATATTATGGTGGAAGTGAGCGATTTCCAAATATCTCCATTGATATAATGGAAGCGGTCGATAAGGCAGATTCTGCTCAATTTACAAAAGCTGATATTCTCGATTCAAGAGGTTGGGAGCTACTAAATTTTATTATGGATCCACGAACTGGTTTGGGAAGATTTAGAGATTTTAGTGTCTCAAACTATACACTAATGATGCACCTCATAGATTATTGCAAAAATCACTCAATTTATGATATTTTGGAACTGCCAGATGTCAAAGAGCGGATAGAGGTATTGGAAAAATATCAAGAAAATTTTGAAGAGCAGATTAAAAGATGTTCAACTATAAATAAAAATTTGATAGTTTTAGACTTACGAGATGAGGAGATAATTTATCCAGGTAATCGATTTTTGATTTATGCTCTTTTCCCTCAAATCAATATCTCAATCCACATTATGTGGGGCTTAAAAAAACAAAATACCGTTTTTGCAGTGGGTAAATCTATATTTAATAAAACTTCAAATACAAATATTGGAACTACACTTTTAGAATACAATGGTGGCGGACACCAAGCGGCAGGAACTTGTCAAGTTCCAACAGAAAATGTAGATGAAAAACTAGAAGAGTTGATAGCCAAAATTATACAAGATGGCTAAAAAATAACCTACAAAAAAGTGGTAAGTTTGTAAGAACTATCCACTTATCCCTCTCAATTTAATTCCACAAATCAATTATCCCAAAGTCCCCTCACCGATAAAAATATCCAAAGCAAAAATATATAATTTATGATATAATTACTGTATAAAAAAATAAACCTAAATTAAAAACAAAGGATGAATATGAAAAGATTATATATTTTAAGTAGTGGAGCTGGTGGGGTGGATTATCTGACGGCTGAGGCTACCCAGGCTTTGAAAGAGTGTGAAGTGGTGGTATCTTACAACAAATATGCAAAGGAGTTGAAAGAGCTTTTTGAGGGCAAGGAGGTTTATACTTCGGGGATGAGACGAGAGATAAATCGGTGTCAGGAGGCGATTGAGTTTGCGAAAAGTGGCAGAACGACGGCGATTATCTCAAATGGTGATGTCAATGTTTTTGGGATGGCAACTTTGATTGTAGAGCTGATGGATGAGCAAAATTTATGGGATGAGATAGAGCTTATTTCAATTGCTGGGGTGACCTCATTTTTGGCAGCGGCTAGTCGAGTTGGAGCGCCCGTGAGTCAAGATTTTGCGATAATTTCACTTTCAGATAAACTCACTGATATAAATATTATTGATAAAAGGGTCAAAAATTCACTAGAAGCAGATTTCGTTTTGGGGATTTATAACCCAATTTCAAGAAAACGAATTCAACCATATCAAAATTTTCTAAATCGACTCGCTGAAAATGAAAAAAGAATTGTGGTGATAGCTTCAAATGTGGGTAGAGGTGTGAAGGAAAAAATTATCATTACTGATACGGATGAACTTTTGGAGCAGGGGGTTAGCCACCCAGAGATTTTTATGTCAACTCTGATTATTGTTTGTAATTCCAACACAAAACTTACTAAAAATGGACTGGTTTTAACCCCACGAGGTTATCTGAATAAATATGATTTAAACGGTGAATTAAAATAAGACCCACTCACACCGCCAAAAGGAAAAAAATGAATAAAAATCTTTTAAAAAGTGTCAAAAAAAATCTATATCAGGTAGATGGATTGGTTTCTAGTCCAAGTTTCAAAAAAAGTTTAAACGAATATAATGTTAATACAGATATTTTTTTAGATATATTAAAACTGTACCTTTCTAAGCTTAATTTATTAAATGAAGTAAAAGAAGAATATTTATTAGAGTTATTAAATGAACATCTTATTTTTGTTGCTAACCATATAAAATATATTCCTACTAATAGTAATCAAATAGAAGCTTGTATGCACTTTATGGAACGATATAAAAAAACTTTTTTTAAAGATAGAATTTTGGAAAAAGAGAATCAGGAGGATGAATTTGCCTATTTAAATTCTATTAAAATAAAAAAATATTTTTCTATAATAGATATGGAAATAACAGATTTAAAAGATAAAAAAGAGATATATTTTGTAGGTGGAAATGGAGATGGCAAAACAATTTTGCTACAAGCGATACTTTTATCACTCAAAAAAGAGTATTCTGGTCAAATTATAGAGTATATTCGAGATATAGAAAAGGATATATCTGTAAAAAATGAATTTTCCAAAGAGTATAGTGAAAATAAGAATATTAAAAATATTTTTGCTTATGGGATTAATAGAAATAAAATTCGTGAAAAATTTGATAAATATGGATATAGTGGTATTTTTGATACGAGTGATTTTAAGGAAACTACATTTTTAAAAAATCCTTTAGAGGTTTTAAGGAGTGATGATAATTTAATTAAAGAGTTTATTGAAAAGTTAAATAGATCTATTTTAATAGATAGTCTAAAAATAGAAAAAAATAATAAAGATATGATTTTTAAAGATAAAAATGTTTCTATTGAGTTTGAAAAATTATCAGAAGGATATAAAAGCACTATAATATGGCTTTGTGATTTAGTTTCAAGATTAATAAAAAATCAAGAAGAGATGAAAGAAAAAGTTACAAGGTTAAAATA
>JAOZPA010000087.1 GCA_029932985.1 Campylobacterales bacterium | reverse complement strand
TGTTTAGTTCTCAAGGTTTTAATTAACATTATATTTTATTTTTAAATAACTCGTCTCTAACAAGAAACAGTGTCTCTCGTTGTTGACAGGGTGAATTATAGGGAAGTTATACTTATAAAGAGCTTAAATCTAAAAAAGAATTTTAAATTAATGAAAAAAGATAGATTCTAAGATAACTTATATGAAAGTTAGGTTAAAATATATATTCCCTATATAAAGATTAAAGGAACTTTTAATGAAATACAGATATATTTTTGGTCCAATTGTATCTAGGCGATTTGGTTACTCTTTAGGAATTGATTTGAGTCCTGATGAAAAAAGTTGCAATTTTGATTGCCTTTATTGTGAATTAGAAAAATCAAAACCTGTAAATTTTATCAAAAATCAGCCCAAAGTTGAAGATATTATTGAGGAGGTTGAGGATATTTTGAAAAAAAAGGCAAAAGTCGATTTGGTAACAATTACTTCAAATGGTGAGCCTACATTGTATGAAAAGCTTGATGAGTTAGTTGATGAATTAAATTTAATAAAGAGGGATAAGAAGCTTTTAATTTTGACAAATTCATCTACTATTATGAATTCAGACATTCAGCAAACTCTAAAAAAGATTGATATTGTAAAATTTTCGTTGGATGCCATAACTCAAAATATATTTAGAAAAATTGATAGGGGTCACGTGGATATTGAGATGAAAAATATCATAGAGGGTATAAAAAAGTTTAAAAAATTGTTTAATGGCGAGTTGATTATTGAGATTTTAATCGTGCAGGGGGTAAATGACAAGGAGGATGAGATGAGGAGATTAAACAAAGTTTTAAATGAGATAAAGCCTGATAGAATCGATTTTGGGACGATTGACAGACCGCCCTCTTATGATGTGAATCCTGTGAGTATGCAACGGCTTCGTGAGCTGAGCTATTGTTTTGAAAATTTGCCTATCCACATTAGCTATAAAAAAGATTATAAATTGGAGCGGTTGAGGTTGGATAGTGCGGAGATTATGGCGACGATAAAAAGGCGACCGCTGAGTCAAGAGGATATAAATATCTCATTTGATGAGGGGACTAAAAATAATTTTGATGAGCTTTTGATGAAAAAGGCTATAATTCCCAAGATTATTGCAGGGGTAAAATTTTATATTCTAAATAGATAATCTATTACTTTAATGGGTATAGGTAAAACAAAAATTTAAAAATGGAGAATGAAGACAATGAAAAAAATAATTTTAGGAAGTTTGATTTTGAGCTCTTTAATATTTGCAGGAGATGTCAAAATTGCAGTGGCGGCAAATGTCAGTTATGCGATTGATGAGTTGAAAAATGAGTTCAAGAAGTTGAATCCAGAGGTGAAGGTTCTCGTGACGTTAGGTAGTAGTGGAAAATTAACTGCCCAAATCAAAAATGGAGCACCCTATCAGATTTTTATGAGTGCAAATATGCTCTATCCCGAGAATCTATATAATGATGGTTTCGCTTTGACTAAGCCTGTGATTTATGCTAAAGGGAGTTTGGCGATTTTGAGCCCCTCACCGCGAAATTTAAAAAATGGGTTAAATCTATTAACTGATGCAAAAATCAGAAAAATAGCGGTTGCCAACCCAAAAACTGCTCCCTATGGAGTTGCGACGGTGGAAGCTTTGAAAAATGCAAAACTTTATGAGCAATTAAAAAAGAAGTTTGTTTATGGTGAGTCAATCTCTCAAACTATCTCCTATGCGATGAGTGCTACGGATATTGGAATTGTGGCTAAGTCTTCACTTTTTTCTAAAAGAATGAAAAATTTTAAAGAGGGGGAGAATTGGGTTAGTGTTGATTCAAATCTCTATAGGCCTATCGACCAAGGAATCATTATGCTAAAAGGGATGGAACAAAATGATGAGGCTCATGCTTTTTATAACTTTTTATTAGGTGAAAAGGCTAGAGAGATATTTACAAAATATGGTTATATGCTTTCCTGGGAATCTGAATAAAAAAAATTATTTGGAAAAATTAAAAAAGACATTATTTTGACACAAGTATAGGTTATAATTCTTGTATCGAAACAACAAACAAACGAAGGATTTATTATGAAAAAGTTAGCTTTAAGCTTATTAGCGGCATCATTGGTAGTTACAACAGGATTTGCATTAGATATTGCAGCGGCACAAGGTAAAGTTGCAGTAAATGCAGAGAAAGCTCCTCAAGGTAATGTTAATGTTCAAAATTCTAAATTTGAAAATAAGTCAAATATCAAAGGTTCAGCAGTAGCTGGAAATACTGGTATTCAACTTAAAGGTAAAAATATTAACGTTAAAAATACTAAAATTGAAAGTAACAGCAATATTAAAGGCTCAGCAGTAGCTGGAAATACTGGTGTTGCGATTAAAGCAAAAAATGTGAATCTTAAAAATGTTAAGATTAAAAATGACTCAAATATCAAAGGTTCAGCAGTAGCTGGAAATACTGGTGTTGCAATAGGAAACTAGTCACTTCCAACCAAAGGGGTACATCTTTTGTGCCTCTTTTTATTCTATTCAATCTTTTCACTTAAAATCACATTAAATTCTAAAAATAAAAATCTCATCTCATCTCATAAATGATATGGTAGCCGTTTGGGGACTGAAAACTCACTTAGGATTAGAAATTTAATAACATCCAATTTTTATCGACAACTAACAGCACATCTTTGAATGAAATTTTTTACCAATTACTCCAGTAGTTAAGCAAAAAACTTAATCCAAATCTACACTATTATTTTTCATAAAAATAATATCTTATTTAATTTCTACTCCTTATTTAAACTTTTCCTAAAAAAAAATTCTTATATAAAAATAAAGTATCATTAAATAACTCTTGTTATATAATCTAAATTATGGGTTACAAATAAGTAGTCTTAAAATGGAGGATATTACTATGAAAAATTTACAATCTAATTTAATCAAACACCTATTTTTCTTAATTGCTATTTTTATATTTGGATTTTGCTCTATAATGCTAACAAATTTTCTCTCTTCTGTCTTTAAAAAAGAGTTAGATAAAAAAACTCTACATTTGGAAAATAAAATTAAACTTGCTGAGTATATTGCCGAGGATTTGTTTAAAATAAAATCTGATTAT
The DNA here is from genome assembly GCA_029932985.1 of Campylobacterales bacterium. Taxonomy (GTDB): domain Bacteria; phylum Campylobacterota; class Campylobacteria; order Campylobacterales; family JAOZPA01; genus JAOZPA01. The sequence continues at coordinate 6,435 of JAOZPA010000087.1, read as the reverse complement.
TATGAATTAGCTTTAACGGAAAAAAAACAAAAAAGAATTTTGATACAAAATAGATTAAAGGAGAAAGTTAATAGTATCAAAAGAATTTTGGAGATTTTGCAAGATGGAGGGACATTAAAAAGGGAGATAAAATTAAATATTTCAGGCTATATAAATGATATAAAGTTAATAGAGTTGAGGAAAAAAGAGATATATTCCTCTATTAAAACTAGTGATATTTTACCAAAATTAAATCACTTGCTAGTGATGACCAAAAAATTGATTGGATTACTGGATCTGAAAAAAGAGTGTAGTAAAAAAAATGAATTGTTAAAACTGAAAGAACTTAACCAAAAAATTAGAATATTTTATGAATCATCACCCTATTTTTTCGCAAAAATCATAGAAAAAAGTAGAAAAATCCTTTATGAGGGGGAGTTAGAACTTAGAGAGATTAAAAAAGAGATAATCAGAGAGAAAAAACATTATGACCACATAGGAAATATAATTATTGTCTTGACTAGCCTTTTTGTAATCTTTTTTGGATGGTTCACGGCAAAGGAGATTAGCAGAAATAATATTAGATTGAAAAAATTAAATAGAGACCTTGCAAAGAAAATCAAGCAAACGTTAAAGCAAGAAAATTTTATTAGAGGTGTGCTAAACTCTCAATCTAGTATTATTTTGGTAAATAATGGTAAAGAGATAATAGATGCAAATAGTACACTGCTCTACTTTTTTGAGCAATTTAAAACATATCAAGATTTGAAAAAACAGCATCGTTGCATCTCAGATTTTTTTGTAATTCCAGATGATGTGCCAACTTTTAATGCTTATATTACAGATAAAGATTATAATGGAAAAAATTGGATTGAGTATATTTTGAAAAATCCTAGCATTCCTCATAAAGTTGCAATGATGAAAAAGGGTTTGTTGCACCATTTTTATATTTGGGCGACCCAAAAAAGAATTAGCAAAGATGAACTTGTTGTTATTATCACTTTAAATGATATTACTTATGATATATCCAGACAAAAAAAACTTAAAATTTTAAATACAACTTTGGAAAACTCTTTGTCAGATATAAAAAATCTTCTCAATAATTCAAATCAGGGCTTTCTATCTTTCTCTCAAGATTTAATTATCAAAAAACAACACTCTAAAATATGTCATAAATTTTTTATGGAAAACCTATCGGGAAAAAATATTTCGGAACTTCTATATCCAAATCGTCTCAAAAGAAAAAAGTTTTTTGAAAATACTATTAAAAGTTTGGATTTAAAAGATAAAAGTTTTAAAAATTCCACTATACTATCACTTTTGCAAAATGAGTTTATTTTAAACAAAAGAGTTGTGAGTGTTGAATATAAAGTGCTAGATAGTGATACTTTTATGATGATTCTCACGGATATTACGGAAAAAAGAATTTTGGAAAAAAAGGTAAATAGAGAGGCTAAAATCTTGAAAATGGTTTTAAGTGTCGTAAGCCACCGTGAAGAGTTTATCGACCTTTTGGAGGAGTATAGAATCTTTATAGATAACTTATCCTCTTCAATCCACGATAATCAAACTCCGCTGAGAAATTGCAACACTCTTTTTATGGATATTCATACATTTAAAGGGCTATTTTTGCAAAAAGAGTTAATCTACACTTCACATTTTCTTCATAAATTTGAAACTAAATTATCAGAATTTATGGAATTAGATGGATTATCGAATGATAGCTTAAGAAACATAATAGATAAAAATAGTTTTATAGATTCACTAAATCAAGATTTAAATATTATAGAGGAGATTGCTGAGGATAATTTTTTTCAAGCTCAAAAAAGTTTGACAATCAAAGAGGAGGAGATAAATAAAATTGAGCAAAAGATTCTTTCTCTTGATGAGAAATGTTTGATGAACCATAAATTCGGTGAAATATTGAGTGATTTTAAAAATTTAAAAAATAAACCATTTCATCTGCTTATGGATAGTTATCCAAAATTTATATCTCAAATGAGTCAAAGACTGGGAAAATCCATCTATCCTTTAGATTTAAAAATTGATAAAAATATCGCTGTAACCTATAATATAAAACCTTTTGTGCAGTCACTGATTCATATTTTCAGAAATGCGATCGACCATGGAATTGAACCTATAGAGGAGAGAATTTTCAAAAATAAGATAGAGCTTGGAACAATAGGTTGTAAAATTTATGTAGAAAACAAAAAACTAAAAATTATTATCTCAGATGATGGTCGTGGAATTGATATTGAAAAAATTAAACTCAAGGCCCAAATTTTATCTATAGAAACAATAAATTTAAATAACGAAGAGCTAGTTCAATTAATTTTTAACCAAAAATTCAGTACAAAAAATGAAATCTCCGATATTTCAGGTAGAGGTGTTGGCTTATCCGCTGTCAAAAAAGAGTTAGACAAAATTGGTGGCGAAGTATCAATAGATACAACTCTCGGCAAGGGGACTGCATTTTATTTCACATTACCAATAAACTACAAAGGAGGAGATTTTTATGACAAAAGAGTTTCTTTGTAAAGATGATATTTTAACTCCCCTACTAAAGAGAACAAAAACTTTATTAGTAAAAAATTTTAATCTTAAATTAATTGGAAATAATAGTGAAATTTACTGTCCTGATAAGCTAGATTTAAAAAATCTTACATCTATGATTGGAACAGGTGGAACTTTGAGTATTATTTTTGCAGTTAGTTATGAAGATAAAATTTTAGAGGAGTTGGTCAAAATCTTTATGAATGGGGAAAAAATAGATAAAGAGGAGTTTGAGGAGTTAAAAGAGAGTGTGGCTAGTGAAATTGCAAATACAATTATAGGTAATTCGCTACATTTTTTTCCAAACAAAGGCAGGGGAGTAACCATTACTCCTCCAATTACGATTACTAAAGCGAAGTCAATTTCAAAATACAAAGGCTCAAAAATAGCAACTTCCAATATTGTCACTAATTTTGGCGAGATGACTATAAATACGATAGGTCCACGACTTCTCTTTGTAAAAAAATTTAACTTTAAGGAGTAGCAGATGTTAAATATTTTAATAGTTGATGATTCATTGATTATCAGAAAAAATCTCACAAGAATTGTAAAAAAAACGGGACACAATGTGGTTTATTTAGCAAGTAGCGGTGTTGAAGCCGTCGAGGAGTACCAAAAACAGAAGCCTGATTTAGTCACAATGGATATAACGATGCCAGATATGAATGGAATAGAAGCCGTTCGCCATATTGTAGCGATTGATGAGGATGCAAAAATCATTATGATTACCTCGCACGGGCAGGAGGAGATGGTCATCAAAGCGATTCAAAGTGGGGCGATGGGCTATCTCTTAAAACCCATAAATGAGGATAAGTTGATAGAATCGATTGGTAAAATTTTTCCGGAATATGCCAAAGAGACTAGCGATGATATTGATATTTATGATGATATTTTTTAGGGTCTAGAATGCAAAATCAATTAACAAATATCTTTTTTAACGAGATGACTTTTGCCGTATATGCCGTAGATATTGAAACTTTTGAAATTGTCTATATGAATGGCAGTATGAAAAAATATCTCTACAATAAAAATAATAAATATTGTTGGGACAAAATCTATGGTCAAGAAACCCCCTGCTCATGGTGCGGTGTGGTGGAGTTTTTGCAATCAAACAAAAATAAAATTAAAACTGAATTTTTTGATGAGGTCTCCGATAAATGGCTCAAAAGTTACGACCAACTAGTAACTTTGCCAAGTGGTCAAAAATTAAAATACACAATCATCATTGATATTAGTGAACAAAAAGAGATTCAAGGCTCATTTATAAACTCCCACGCCCAACTCGCCATCAAGTCAAAGCAGTTAAAAGAGTTAAATCAAAAATTAAATCTCACCCTCGATAAGCTAAATATTGCAAATGAAAAATTGACATTCTTAGCCAAAAAAGACCCCCTCACGGGTATAAATAACCGACGAACTTTTTTTGAGATTGGGGAAAAACTGCTCACAAAATATCCTACCAAAAACAAACAACTCTATGGTGTGATGATAGATATAGATAATTTCAAAACGGTAAATGACAAATATGGTCACTCTGGAGGTGATGAAATTTTGCGACTTCTCTCTATGCTAATATCTCAAAATATAGAACCCGAAGATACTTTTGGTCGCCTTGGTGGTGAAGAGTTTGCACTCTTGATTATCAGCAAATCAGATGAAGATATTATAAATAAAATTGATAAATTACGGCAAATTATCGCCTCGACAAATCTAAATTATGATAATAAAATGGTAAATATTACTGTAAGTAGCGGAATTTCCCCTAAGTCCCAAAAAGATAAAACAATAGATACAATCCTAGAAAAAGCAGATAGTGGAATGTATGAAGCCAAAAATAGCGGTCGAAACAAAGTTGTCTTTAAAAATTAAATCAGAGGGGGTTTTAGTCCCCTCACCGATGGTTTGCTTCCTCAAATTATTGAGGAATAAAAAATGATGAATTTATCTTTACACCACCTTTAAGTATTGGTGGAGTTGGAAATCTCACCTCTCTTTGTTTGGGGATTATAGCAACTATAATAGGATTTATAATTATAATTTTGATAGTTTTAATAAATTTGATTTTAACTTTCACAAAATCATTTTTAATTTTGATTTTAATCTTCAATTTTGATTTAAACATACTAGCTCCATTGGTTACTTTTATGTTTTGAATAATTTTAATACTACTTGTGATTGTCTCATTAAAGTTATTTAAATTAAAAATTTCACTAAAATCAAAAAATGCTATATTCAAAGCATGAATTTGTTCAGATAGCTCACTAATACTTGATTGACTATAAAAGTTTTCCATCGTTTGAGTTAAATTCGTAAAAACTTCATTTAGGCTAGTTTGGCTTACTTTAGTAAATTTTTTGACCTTTATATTTACCTTTATGCTTTTCATCACATTTTTACAAGCTATCAATCTCGCCTTGTCATTATGACCTAATCTTTTACCCTTTTTGAGTTTTTTTGCTTTTAGCTTAATAGAGATTTTTATTTTTACCGTCTCTTTTATGCTCTCTACAAATATAGGATTTTTGACACTATTATCAATTGCCTCACCAATCGCCCCACTCTCTACAATCTCCTTATCACTCTCATCAATTTTGGTAGCAATCGCCCCAGCAACACTATCTTCTAGCTCATCTTGCACTTGGGTTTTAATCTCACCACTCTCCGTAGCGATATTTTCCTCAATCACATCTGCCGAATCTGAAATTTGCTCAATCACTTTTTCATCTTTTAGTGAATTTGTAACATTTGTAATATTTTTCAGTTCACTAATATCTGTGTGTTTGTAGATATATTTTATTATCTTTTTGACACTAATTTTCGTTGAGTGTTTGCTAACAATTTTATAATCTTTCAAAATATGAATCAATGCAATTGATAATTTATTTGAATCTGCATCCAAATTTTCCTTGACAATATCACTAAAAAGCTCAACCTCTTCATCACTAGAATCATTTATGCTACCATCTTCAAAAACCGCTTCACTAGAATCTTCCACTTTATCACTAAAAAGCTCCAACTCCTCCTCATCCAAGCTATCTAAATTACTCTTCTGCACCTCTTTTAACAAAAGCTCAAAAGCTATCTTAGAAGCCAAAACTTTAATCTTTTCCGCCTTGCTAATATATTTAACAGGCTTGATTTTCTCCACCGTATCAACCAATCTAGCTTTAATTAACTTTTGAACTTTTGTGATTTTATAAATATCTTGCACCGATATAGAATCGGGAGACAATAGCTGAACCTCATCGGCAATATCAGTTAAATTTAAACTCTTAAGCTCCACAGATTCATTTGTAATTTTTATAGAAATCTTCTTTTTAATCACAACTTTAGCTATCGACTTGAAAACCACACCTTTATCGGTTGAGGGTATCGAATCTGCCAAAAGTGCCAAAAGATTACCCAGTTTATTACTAATATCATTTTCAGTTGGGTCAAAACTATTCAGCGAACTATTTGGAGCTAAACCAAAAGCTTCATTAAAACTCTTTTGAGCCTCATCCAAAGGTATTGCACCATCTTCAACCATCTCTGCTACAACCGTCGAAGCTGGAGTAACATTAACCCTCTTTGCCCTTTTTTTCACAATCGCTTTCATAGGAAATGATTTTTTATCATTGACATTTATCTCACCATCAACTCCCATATCCATACCATCATCCGCCACAATCATATACTCATCAGGAATTCCACCAACCTCAACTTCAAAATTTCCATTCTCATCTGTTGTAGTCTCTGCCAAAACTTGACTATTATTTGTGTCCATAACCCTCACACGAGCTTTATAGATAGGACCATCAGAAACTACACCTCTAATCTTTGTTTTCTCAATTGTGACTGGTTCTTCCTCAACCACTGGTGTTTCTTCAACAACTGGTGTTTCTTCAACAACTGGTGTTTCTT
>JAOZPA010000014.1 GCA_029932985.1 Campylobacterales bacterium | reverse complement strand
AAATTGCTATAATCCATTCAAGCTTCGAGCTTGTTGAGTGGAATCGTTAGTTTGGTCACTGGGAGATTCCACTCTCTTTTAATTCAACAGCCTCTTTTAAAAATCTCCAAAAAAAGCTTTATTGCCGACATTATATAACTAAATAGATTAAAATCCAATTAAAAGACTACTTGACAATTCTCACTTTGACAGAAAATTATACTATTTGACAAAGGTTAGATTTATATTTTTAATTTCTCCAGCAACCAGGGTCTTTAACAAAAGGTGAACCCGTGATGGCATAAGACAAACATTTCAAGCCACCATTGCAGGTTTTTGTGAATTTGCATTTTTCACATCCTTTTGAATTGCCATTTGAGGTTTTTAATTTTATAATTAAATCATTTTTTTGGTAGATGTCCGTGAATGTAGTATTTTTGATATTTCCCACTCTGATAGGCATTCTGCGACATGGTAACACTTCACCATTTGGCAGTAATGTAAAAAGATATTTTCCTGCGGTGCAAGTATGTGGAGTTTCGAGAAAGGGGATAAATTGAAGAGCCCTGTGAGCGGAAACGATAGTTTTGGAAAATGGATTTAACCTGTTTTTAATCTGCTCGATTTTCATCATTTTTACATATTTAAAACTCTCCTGTGGGTTTAGAAGTTGCAAATTTTTCTCCTCTGCCCTCCCCTCAGGAATCAGTCTATCACTCCAGACTTTATGGACTTTTAACCTCTTTGCAATCTTCACAACTTTTGGAAACTCTTTGTAGTTTTGTTTGTGAGCTGTAAAAGAGATGACCACTTGGATATTATCATTTTGCAACTTTTTAATCCCCTCGATAGCTTTACTAAAAGCCCCTACACCTCGTATTTTATCGTGAGTATTTTCATCACCATCTATACTAATCTGCACATAAGATGGTCTATGATTTTGGAGCAAGAGAGAAGTTTTGGTATCAATTAATGTCCCATTTGACAAAAAATTAAAGGAGAGTAAATCTGAGAATTTAGAGATATAGTTTAGCAAAGCTTCCAGCTCATTATCGATAAACGGCTCACCACCTGTCAAATTTATAATCCCTCGTGATGGGTGATTTTGATTTAAAATCTTCACAAAATCCACAAACTTATCAACAACCTCAAATTTCTCTGCCAAACTCAACTCATCTTTAATAATCTGCTCATCTTGATAACAATGAGTACATTTGAGATTACACCGCTCCGTAATATGCCATTGCAAAACAAATCTAATCATCATCCTCCTCCACAACCGCCACCACAACCTCCGCTAGAGCTTCCACCGCCAGAATCTCCACCACTACTATTACTATCGCCCCCTCCACATCCTCCACCAGAACTTCCCCCTCTGCCATCATTATTTCCTCTTCTATTAATAGTAAATAAAATTAATATTATCACTATCACAGAGATTATCTTCATTACACTATTTTCTTGATATATAGCTATAATAAACATCATTATTGCTAGAAATAAAAATAGTTTTTTAATTATTTCCATTTTTTTCTCCTTTTTTATATTTTGTTAAATTCTACTATTATTTTTAGTAGAAGAACTATTAAGTATTCTAATTATCGCAAATATACCAATTTGTATAGAAGCAATTATAAGTATAAAAACAAACAGTTGCATATTTTTCCTTTCTTGTATTTTGTTTAGTATTTGGCAACGCACCCCAATCAATCTGTAAAATTAACTATTTTTAGGTCGCGTTGCCAAACACTTTTATTATTCTCCTCCGCCGTCAGAATTAAATTCCCAGCTGAAAGTACCACTGCCCGTTGCACCAATCACAAGTAAAAAAATTATAAATACTATGAAAAATATTGCAAACATTATAACACTTTTCATATATACAGCCACTATCATAACAATTATTGAGATAAGCAAAAACATCAATTTTCCCATTTTTTTTCCTTTTATCATTTTTGGATTGAAATATTAACTTCACATTTCGTAACTATCGTATCTAAAACTTAAGATAAATTGTTTTTTTCTTAAGAATAACTTTAAATTGAAATTATAGGATAAAACTTTTATTTTGTAAAGCAGACAACTCTGTCTAATTTTGGCAGAGTTACAGATAGAGATATTTTCAATTTATCTAAATTTTATTTTAGAATGTGTATAATGACACAAAAAGATTTTAAATGAAAAATTATCTATTGCTTCTCTCGCTAGTTGTTCTCTCGTATATGTTTTATCTCAGTCAAGATTTCACCACCGTCGTGGCAGGTGTAGCTATTTTTATGATAGGAATGCACTTTTTGGAGGAGGGGTTTAAGCTTTTTAGTGGTGGTACACTAGAGAGGGTTCTCAAAAAAACTACCGATAAACTCTACAAAGCGATTTTGAGTGGGTTTGTTTCGACCTCGATTGTGCAAAGCTCCTCTTTGATTTCCATAATTACCATATCGTTTTTGTCGGTGGGACTCATCGAGCTTTCAAATGCTATCGGTATTATTTTTGGGGCAAATATTGGGACGACTGCAACCTCGTGGCTTGTAGCTTATTTTGGGATAAAAATCAAAATCTCCACTTATGCCCTGCCACTTATCGCTTTTGGAATCATCCTGCGATTTAGCAAACAAAACAGCTATAAAGGTTTTGGAAATATTTTGTTGGGGCTTGGATTTATATTTTTGGGCATCTCCTATATGAAAGAGGGATTTGAAACCCTAAAAGCCTCCATAGATTTAGCAGAACTTACAATGACAGGCTACAAAGGTGTTTTGGTTTATCTGCTGGTGGGAATGGTTGCCACGGTTATTATCCAATCCAGTTCAGCCACGATGGCGATAGTCATCACCGCTCTTGCCACGAATCAAATCTCCTATGAAAATGCTTTGGCTTTAGCGATAGGTGCAAATATTGGGACAACTGTTACAGCAGTTTTGGCTTCAATATCCTCAAACAAAAATGGACGGCGATTGGCGATGGCTCATTTTGTTTTTAATTTCATTACCGCTTTTATTGCCATAGCTTTTATCTATCAATTTGTAATTTTGGTGGAGTATTTGTCGGTTTTCTTTCAAGTCGCCGATGATAATTATGTGATTAAATTAGCGATTTTTCATACAATTTTTAATTTCGTTGGGGTTATTATGCTATCCCCATTTGTTCCATTTTTGGTGAGGTGGCTTGAAACTCTATTTATGGATAAAGATGAGAGGTTAAAGCCAAAATATTTAAATCCAAACTCAATATCTCTCCCTGAAGTTTCGCAAAAAATTGTTTCTAAGGAGATTGAACATCTTTATGATGAGGTGATAATATTTGTTTTCCGTGCATTTTCACTTAAACCTAAGTCGTTAAAAGATACAAAGAAAGATAATCTGATTGAGCATAAAAAAGATAAGGATTTTGATTTTGAGGACAAATATACAAATCAGATAAAATCTCTTTCTGGTGAAATTTTGAATTTTATTTTGAAGGCTCAAACCCATGCAGATGAGAATTCTAAAAAGATTTTTGATAAAGAACGGCTCTCTATTGAGTATTTATTGAGTATTATTAAGGATGTCAAGCATCTTAAAAAGAATATGAATGAGTATTCATCTGGTCATAATCCGCTTCAAACTGAATATGAGAGGATTTTGAAACAACTTTTTGGAACTTTAAAAGAGATTGAATATCTTAAAGATGATGCTTTAAATGCTCAAAATCTCTCAAAGCTAGAGATTATAAAACTTAATTTTGATAAACATAATGATTTTGCAAATCGAAAAATTAATGAGCTGATTCAAAATCAAAAGGTGGATACTTTTATGAGTATTTCATTGATGAATGATAGTAATTATCACCGTTCAATTATAAAACATCTGTTGCTTATTTCGTTTTTAATGTGGGTGGATGATGATTTAAAAGAGTTGAAACTTAGTGATGAGATTTTGGATATGTTAAATTCAACAACTAGATATAAAAGGATGAATGATGAAAAAGCTACAGAAACTAGTGGAGAAAATTAAAAAATTTTTTACCCTTTCGCATGAAAAGCAAAATGAAAAATGTGAAAAATTAAAAAAAATAGTTAAAAAGTTGGTAGAGGAGAGAAAAAAACTTCTTTCCCAAAATCAAAAAATAGTCAAAGAGCAGATAACTATTATAGATGAGGAGATAAAAATGGCAAAGAATTTTATCAAAGATTGTCAACCGCAAAAATCTTAAATATGGTATAATTAGGAAAAAATAGGAATAAAAATGATTACAACCAGATTTGCACCAAGTCCAACGGGATATTTACACATTGGGGGTCTTAGAACCGCACTTTATAGCTATCTTTGGGCTAGGAAAAATGAGGGAAAATTTTTGCTAAGAATCGAAGATACTGACCTCGCTCGAAATTCACAAGAGGCAACCGTGGCGATTGAGAAAGCTTTTGAATGGACAGGTTTAGCCCACGACGGCGAAGTTATTTATCAATCAAAGCGGTTTGATTTGTACAAAAAATATATTCAGCAGTTGTTGGATGAAGATAAAGCTTATCATTGCTATATGAGTCGTGAGGAGTTGGATGATTTGAGGGCTACCCAAAAAGCTAACAAACAGCGGACTAAATATGATGGAAAATATCGGGATTTCGACAGCACTCCACCAGAGGGAATTTCGCCAGTGGTTCGGATTAAATCGCCGATTAATCGAGTGATAACTTTCACTGATGGCATCAAAGGTGAGATTTCGGTAAATAGCGATGATGTACTGGATGATTTTATTATCGCTCGGAGTGATGGCACACCAACCTATAATTTTGTGGTGGCGATTGATGATGCTTTGATGAGAATGAGCGATGTAATTCGGGGAGATGACCACCTTTCAAATACCCCTAAGCAGATTATTGTGTATGAAGCTTTGGGGTTTGAGATTCCAAAATTTTACCACGTGCCGATGATTTTAAACTCCAAAGGGCAAAAACTTTCCAAGCGAGATGGGGCGATGGATGTGATGGGCTACAAAGATGAGGGGATTTTGCCAGTTGCACTTTTGAATTTTTTAATTCGATTAGGTTGGAGTAATGGTGACCAAGAGATATTTTCAAAAGATGAAATGTTGGAACTTTTTAACCCATCAAATATAAATAAATCAGCTTCCGCTTATAATTATGAAAAACTTATCTGGCTAAATAGCCACTATATTAAAACTTTGCCATATCAAGAGTTGATTGAGGAGTTGAAATATTTTGATGTAGATATTAGCATAAATGAGAAAAAAGAGATTTTGATAGATTCACTTCGAGAGAGAGCCAAAACCATAAAAGAGTTCGCTCAAAGTATAAATACAATTATAAAAGCTCCCGTTGAATATGAGGCAAAAGGGTGTAAAAAGTGGCTCAAAAATGAGTGGAAAGAGATTTTGACAAACTATGTGGAATATCTAAAAAATTCTGGAGATTTAGATTTGCCAGAGGAGTTTGAAAAAATTACAGATGACTTTATGCTCAAAAATGAGATAAAATTACGAAACCTTGCCCAACCTCTACGAATCGCAATGGTGGGAAGTCCCGTGAGTCCTTCGGTATTTGATGTAATCTCAATCATCGGCAAAGATGAATTAATTGCAAGAGTTGAAAAACTAATCACAGAAAAATAAAAATCATTTTTTAGTCCCCCAAACCAACGGTGTATCAAAAATCTTAAATTTTACATTGATATGGTATTTTTGTGGGGGCTGATTTAAGCCAGTTTTTTTTTAAATTTGATATAATTTTTTTATATTAATATAGATGAGGTTTTTTTGAAACAAGAAGAGATTATTAGTCTGATTATTCCTCAAAGCGGTAGAACTTTTGAAAATTTTATGACTAAAATAAAAGATTTAGTAGAAGTAAATAATGATATAGATTTGATTATAAAGATTGTCAAAGCTGGGAAAAAAGAGAAGAGTCCCAATATTACAGATGTTTTAAATTTTTTGAATAAATATCAAAATGAAGTGAATTCAATAAGTATTTTTATTGATAGAAAACGGGCGGAGCGACCATATCGTATTGGATTTGTGGGTCGGGATTTTTTATTTAAAGAGAAAAATATTGATGTGCGGATTGAGGGGGCTGAACCTCATAATTGCTCAACTTTGGTTTCGTTGGGGGAGGCGGATTTGGCTTTGGCTGGATTTGATGAACTTTTGACCACAACCCAAGAAAAATTGACCAATCCCTCACTAGTTACAAAGTGGGGTTCGTATAATTATAATTTACCAAAAAGCAAAAAAATACGGATTGCAGGTTCAGCAATGCTTAAGATTTACAACTCTGCACTAGATTGTTATATTCAAGATATTGTGGGTTTTTTCCTGATTTCCAAAAACAAAATTGGCAAAAATTTTAACTATCCAGATGAGTATTTAAAACACCTTGAAAAGCACAAAAATATTGTTTATGTCAAGGGGCGATATAGTGATATTGTGCGGACGGCTTATCCTAAATTAAATGTGATTTCCGTGCATGATGTTGAGGATGCGGTGGCGGATTCTAGGGATAAAGCGGTGGGATTGGAGATTGTGCAGTCTGGAAGTACACTCAAAAAAAAGGGGTTGTTTCTGTTGGGGACTCCGCTATTTTTGTCTGAAAGCCTGTATGTCGTCAACTATTATAGCTATCTCAAAAATCAAGAGTTAAAAGATATTCTCAAAACTTTAAATCCCACGGGATATTATGAGGAGAATCGATTAGAGCAGTTTGCAAAGTGGTTTTATAGTTTGGAGTTGAATTTGGGTGAAAACTGGATAAATAAACCCACAGATATTACGACTTTGCTTTGTGAAGATGAGGAGATGATAAATGGGCTTCGACCCTATCGCTTGGAGACGAGATATTGGTCGGCGAGTGATAATTATAAAACTCAAGAGGCTTATGATATGATTGAAAAGGCCAAAGAGAATTTGCTATTTTTTTATGATAAAATTAAAAAAACAGATAGGGTTTAAGACCCCAAACGAAAATTTAGAAAATGAGGAAATATGATATTAAATCCAAAAGATGTTATAAGGAAATTATATCTTAGGGAAAAACTAGATGAAAAGAGTTTTAACAATTTTTTAAATAAATTGGAGAGTTTTAAAGAGGAGATAAAAGAGAATGATGAAGAGTACAATAAAGGGTTAATTAGAAGTTTTTTTTATGATGGAGTGAATTATAGTAAAAATTTTAAAATTAATACAAAAGAAAAGATTGATTTAGCAATCTATAAAAATAAAATTCCTGAGGTTTTGATAGAGATAAAATCTCCAAATAGTATGGAGATGGTGAGAGTTGATAATTTAAACAAGAAGGCTTTTCACGAGATTGTACTCTATTATCTAAGAGAAAAAATTAAGTATAAAAATTATAATATTAGACATATAATTATAACTAATGGCGGTGAGTGGTTTATTTTTGATTCTAGTGAGTTTGAAAAAATAGTAATAGAAAAAAAAATAGAGAAAGTTTATATTGATTTTGAGATAGATAAAAAATCGGCTATAAAAACAACAGAGGGATTTTATAATTTTTTAAAAGATTTTTTTGATACTAATCCAATAAAAATTGATTTTGTTAATATTGATTTTGATAAAAGTTATTCCTCTAAGCAACTTCAAAATATTTATAAACTTTTATCTCCTCGACATCTTTTAAAAGAATATATACAAAATGATTCAAACACTTTAAATAGAAAATTTTATGATGAATTATTGCATATTTTGGGGCTTATGGAGATACAAAGTGGTTCTAAAAAATTAATAACTAGAAAAAAAGTGAAAGATAGAGAGTGTGGAACATTTGTTGAAAACACTATCTTAAAACTTCAAACAGAGTTTAAGATTGAGGATGAAGAGAGATTATTTGAAATTGCAATTGAGTTAAATATAACTTGGCTAAATCGTATCTTGTTTTTGAAACTTTTTGAAGCGAGATTGTCAAATATCCATAATGAAAAGTATCATAAATTTTTATCCTATGAGATAACTGATAGTTTTGATAAATTAAATACACTTTTTTTTGAAATTTTAGCTTATGATATTTGTGATAGAAAGTGTGTAAAAATTGAAAAATATAAAGATATTCCCTATCTGAATAGTGCATTATTTGATACTACAAAATTGGAAGAGAGATATTTAAGAATTAGTAATCTTAGTGATTATCGGAAAATAGAAAAATACAAATCTTCTATTTTAAAAGATGATAATAGAGAGTTAAATAATTTAGAATATATGTTGAAATTTCTGAATGCTTATGATTTTGGAAGTGATAATAAAATTTTAGAGTTTCAAAAACCACACGATACAATGATAAATTCAGCGGTTTTGGGGTTGATATTTGAAAAATTAAATGGTTATAAAGATGGTAGTTTTTTTACCCCATCTTTTATCACAATGTATATGACAAAAGAGATAATTAGGCAAAAAGTAGTTGAAAAATTTAATCAAAAATATTTATGGAGTTGTAAAAATCTTGATGAGATTTGTAATAAAGATTTAAATATAAAAGAGGCTAATGAGGTTATAAACTCTATAACTATTTGTGACCCAGCAGTTGGAAGTGGACATTTTTTGGTTTCAAGTTTGAATGAAATATTATTTATCAAATCTAAGTTAAAAATATTAGCAGATGAAAATGGATTGAGATTAAAATATATTTCAATAGAGATAGAAAATGATGAACTTATTATTTTTGATGAGGATGGTGAAAATTTTGAGTATAAATTAAATAAAAATGGTAAAGTTTCAGATGAAATTATTAGAATTCAAAAAACCATATTTAATGAAAAATTAAAAATCATTGAAAATCAACTTTTTGGTATAGATATAAATCAAAGCTCGGTGGAGATTACAAGATTACGACTTTGGATTGAGTTGCTAAAAGAGAGTTATTATGAAAATAGTGAATTAGTTACACTCCCTAATATCGATATAAATATCAAATGTGGAAATTCGCTAATTAGTAGATATAATTTTAAAGATAATATAGTTATTCCAGAATTTAAAGAGGAGATAGAGAGTTATAGAAAAGTTGTAAAAGAGTATAAAAAATCAAATAAAAAAGAAAATAAATATAAGATAACAGATAAAATAATTTCTCTAAAAAAAGATATTAGAGTTTTATTAAAATATGGATTAAGTGAAAGTATCAAATTAAGAAAACTTTTAAGAGCTTATGTCGATGAATATGGAGTCAAGGGATTAAACAAAGATTTAGTTTATGAAGCTATCCAATTAACAACTAATTTAAGTGGAAATAATATACTGGAGATGATGACTAAAAAGCAAAAAGAGGAGATAGAAAGAGAGAGAAAAAATGAGTTAAAACCTATTTCAAAATTGGAAGAGGAGATTGAGCATATTGAAAATGGGGAAATTTACAAAAATGCTTTTGAATGGCGATTTGAATTTCCTGAAGTTTTAAATGAAGATGGAGATTTTATAGGTTTTGATGTAATAGTTGCAAATCCACCCTACGGAGCTAGTTTAAAAAATGAGATAAAAGAGATTTATAAAATAAAATATCAAAATGTGCATACAAGAACTATCGATACTTTTAATTATTTTATCTCTATGTCATCTAATCTGTTGAAAAATAATGCAATTTTATCTTTTATCGTTCCAAATAATCTTTTATATCAAAATGAGTATGAAAAAACTAGAAAGTTTATTATTGATAACTATTTTTTATTAAAAGTTATAAATTTAGGAGATAATATATTTAAAGATGCAAATGTGCCAACCTCTATAATTGAATATCAAAATAGAAAAATAGAATCAAATTATGATTTTAAATACAAGGATATAAGAGATTCAAAAGAGAAGATAAAGGAGTTTAAGTCTTTTGATTTTAAAATTCATAACAAAAATTCACTATTAAAAACTACATCATATACTTTTGGGATTGAGCCAAAAATAGTTAATTTAATAGATAAAATAAAAGAAAAATCATATTTGATAGATGATATAGCTTTAGAGGTTGCTAGTGGAATTTCAACAGGTGGAGATAAAATTTTTAGAATTAGTCAGGATTTTATAGATAAAAATAATCTTGAAAATGAGATTTTAGAAAAAGTTTTGGTTGGTAGAGAGATAAATAGATATGAATTAAATGATAATAACCATAAACTTCTATATATTGCAAGAGATACAAATATTAAATCTTATCCAAATACATTAAATTATCTGAAATCTTTTAAAGAGAAACTTATGCAAAGAAGTGAATCTAAAAAAGGGATTTTACCGTGGTTTTCATTGGGAAGACCTAGAGATAAGAAACTATTTACAGAGGATAAAATCATTATTAGACAAACCTCCGACAGCATAATAGCATATTATGATACTAGCGGATATTTTGTATTAAATAGTCTATTGATATTTAAAATAAATCCAAAATTTAATATTAATTACAAATTTGCAACAGCTATTTTAAACTCTAAACTTACTACACTTATATATAAAAATTTTACTGGTGAAGAGGGGCGAACTTTTGCAGAAGTAAAACCAAAAAACATAAGAAAACTTTATATTCCAAAGGTTGATAAAAATATTCAAGATGAGTTTGTTAAAATTGTAGATAAAATAATTGAATTTAAAAAAGAGACCAAAGATACCACCGAGCTTGAAAATCTAATTGATGAAAAAATATATAAGATATATAAAATTACTAATGATGAGATAAAAAAAATTAAAGGAACAAAATGAGAGATGCCAGAACTTTAAGGGGATTTAGGGATATATTACCCCTCACCGCAATTACAAAAGAGAGTATGCTTGACAAGATAAAAGAGGTTTTTAGGGCTTTTGGTTTTGTGCCAATCGAAACTCCTCATCTGGAATATGCAGAGGTTTTGGTGGGCAAGGGAAGCGAGGAGATTCAAAAAGAGTTATATAAATTCAAAGACCAAGGTGGGCGAGATGTGGCTTTGAGATTTGACCAAACTGTTCCATTAGCTAGATTTGTGGTGCAAAATAAGCACAAACTTTCATTTCCATTTAAGCGGTATGTAATAGGAAATGTTTTTCGAGGTGAGAGGTCTCAAGCAGGGCGATACCGAGAGTTCACACAGTGTGATTTTGATTTTATCGGTACAAAATCAATTTTTGCAGATATGGAGATTATCCAATTGATTAATGGTTCACTCACCGCTTTGGGAATTGAGAATTTTACAATCTCTATAAATAATAGAAAAATTTTAAATGGTTTGACCTCATATTTGGCAATCAAGGATAAAATAGAAGATATTCTGCGAATTATCGACAAAATAGAGAAGATTGGTGAAGATTCTGTACGAAAAGAGTTGCTAGAGATTGTTAAACTTTCTGCAAATCAGATAGATGAAATTATTAAATTTATCTCAATTAGACAAAATGATGATAATTTTTTTGAGATAACTCAAAATTATAAAACCTATAATGAGTTGATGAAAGAGGGAATTGAGGAGTTAGAGGATATATTTGAAATTTTAAAAACTTTGGATATTAATCCCCAAAATTACAAAATAGATTTTTCAATAGCCCGAGGTTTGGGGTATTACACAGGAATCGTATATGAAACAACTCTTGATGATTTACCATCTATGGGGTCGGTTTGTTCGGGCGGACGATATGATAAACTCACTCAAAGTTTTTCAAAAGATGATTTGGCAGGAGTTGGAGCTTCTATCGGAATTGATAGATTGATTGCAGTTTTGGAAAAATTGGAGCTGATGAAGGGCAAAAATACCACCGCCAAAGTTTTAATTTTAAATATAGATTCAAATTATACTCAAAATATCTATAAATTAGCGGAAAATTTACGAAAACAGCAAATTCAAACAGAAGTTTATCCCGATACTTTAAATATGAAAAAACAGTTTAAATATGCAAACTCAAAAGGTCATAATTTTGTGATTATCATCGGTGAAAATGAGGTAAAAAATAATACAATCGTTCTAAAAAATATGGTTACAGGTGAACAAACTAAGGCTAAAAATTTAGAGGAATTAATCAAAATGATAAATTTATATTTATAAAAAGATGGGCAAATATAAATATATCTGATAAATTCCTATATCGGTGAGGGGTTGTAAAACCCCCTATTTAATCATCGACAAAAAACTTAATTCAATTTTATACTCTCAATTAACCATATATTTTTTTTTATTACTCACAAAATTAATAAAATCTTTTATATATGAATAATATTATCTTTTAATAAGCTTATTTTTATTACAATACAGATAGAAAATTTTTAAGGTTGGGTGATGAGTGAAAATATAAATGAGGGGTTATTTCACATTGAGGATAAATTGAGTTTTGTTATGGATGAGTTAAATTTAGGCCCAAAGGATGTCGCTAGAAAATTTGGGGTGGGAAATAATACAATTTCTCATATAAAAAGTGTAAATTCTGGGAAATGTAGACCGATGCACATATATGCTTTGAGTGCGGCTTATGATATTCCTATGGAAATTTTTGAGCCAAATATTTATACAAAAGATGAGATAAGGGATTTTTTGCATAAAAAAAGGGAAAAAACTAAAAGATTAAACTCTGTATTTACTCAGGAAGGCAAAATTGCGGAGAAACTTATAACTGCTAAATGGTATTTTTACTCATACCTTTCTCACGGCAAGTTAATAATAGTTCCTACAAATTTTTATGATGATTTTACTCTCAAGGATGAGTGCAAAAATTGTGACAATGACGGAAATATTGGGCATTATTTTATAGGTAAAAGGGATACTATCATCGTCAAAGAGAGTGCAAATGCCAAAAGACTTACAGCTACGATTTTTGAAAATGACAAAATAAACTCCAAAATACTTCCATTTGCTAGAATTTCAAAAACAGGTAATTCATATAAAGAGTTGGCAAATTTCGGATTTTTAAGCACAAATCTATTTTTAGCGGAGGATGCTATCAAGATTTTAGGCTCTATAAAAATGAATCAATTAAAAATAGATAACCAAGTTTTGGAAAGAATTGGCGATGGATTTGCTCATAAATTAATAAAAAGGTCAAGGGATTAAGATGAAAAAATATCTGATTGCTGGTGTTTCTACCATTTTGAGTTTTAGTTTTGGTGTCGCATTTTATTATAATCAAACTATTAAACAAGATGATTGCGATGAGGTGCAAAATAATAATCAAGCTCAATTAACACAATATGAGTACACTATTAGCCCTAAGAAAAATCTCCCGATTGCAGAAAATTATAATAATTCTACATTTTTTATCATTACAGACAAAGACCCAAATATGAAAACGGATGATGGGAAATATCTGCTGATAGATATAAAAGGTGATATTTTGAAAGATGAAATTGCAATCTCTGAGAAAAGTAAATTTATAGATATTCTGGTGAAGTTAGAGTATGAAAATAGTGATCTTGTGCTAAAATTTAATGATAAAAAAAAAGATATTATGCAAATCCAAGGTAGAGAAAGTATGTTGAAAATTCCCGTTTCTAAACTAAAAAGTACTAATCATATCACCATCGAAAATAGTTTAGGAATTAAGGTTTTTGATAAAAAAATTATTCTCAAATCTGCTAATAAAGATGAGAAAATTTAAGTCCCCTCACCGATAAATTATTTTTTATGGGAAAACTAAAAAGGGATTTTTAGATTTGGGTTATCTCTATCTGTTGGAAATTATTTAAGTTTTGATTTTCACTCAGATTTTTAAAGAGTTCTATCCATTTTTTTTCATTAAAATTATGTATATTTTTTAACCAGATATTGTTATTTGGCAAGTAGCCATTTGCATTTGTATTTTCATAAATATTTGCCACTCCACGAAATCTACAAGCCCCAAAACAGCCACTTCTTGAGATTTTAATACGATTTATACCTATATTAAGATTTAATTTTTTTAATATCTCTCGCAATTTATAGCTAACATCTTTACCATTACTAGCTTTTTTGCACCGTTCACCCTCACAAATAAAAATATGAGTTTTAAAATACATTATTGGTTTATTTGGGTCAAGTTTTTTTGGCTTACAAATAAACCCATCCACAACTTCGCTACCCATTATATTGATTTTTACATCAGCTATTATTTTTTCCTTTAATATTTTAACCTCAAATCTCTTTGAGGCTAATTTTTTAACTTGATAGGGTACTTTTACCCAATACAAAGCCCTATTTTTGGCTATATTTAACTGCACAAGCTTTGGCTAATTCTCGAATTTTTAAGATATAATTTTGTCGCTCGGTTACCGAAATTGCTTTTCTGGCATCCAAAATGTTAAAAGTATGAGAAGCCAACATACAATAATCGTAAGCTGGAAGTGATAAATCTGCCTCTAAAGCTCGTTTGCACTCAGCGGAGTAATCCTCAAAATGCCTAAAGAGCATATCTGTATTGGCAATTTCAAAATTGTATTTGCTGAACTCTTGTTCACTTCGCAGGTGCATATCTTTGTATGTTGTATTTTCGCCCCATTGGATGTCAAAAATATTATCAACATTTTGTAGATACATTGCTAATCGTTCAACTCCATAGGTAATTTCAACGGTTATGGGGTCGCAGGTAATTCCTCCAACTTGTTGGAAATAGGTGAATTGTGTAACTTCCATTCCATCGAGCCAAACTTCCCAGCCAAGCCCCCAAGCCCCTAATGTTGGGGATTCCCAGTTGTCCTCTACAAATCTGATGTCGTGATTTTTGAGGTCAAGCCCCAAAACCTCCAAAGATTTTAGATACAACTCTTGAATATTATCGGGTGAGGGTTTGATGATTACTTGAAACTGATAATAACTCCCCAAACGGTTGGGATTTTCACCATATCGCCCATCGGTCGGACGACGACTAGGTGCAACATAAGCCGCACTCCAAGGCTTTTTGCCCAAACTTCGCAGGAATGTAGCATTGTGAAATGTCCCCGCACCTGCTGGAATGTCATAAGGTTGCACAACATTGCACCCCTCATCCTTCCAAAACTCTTGTAATTTTAGTAGTAAATCACTAAATGTTAGCATTTTAATTCCTTGAAATTATTTTTGTAATAATATAATTATAAAAACTATTATATTCATTTTTATTTGTATCATCTAGGGTACAACAAGCTCTCTTACCTATCCCTTGTTTGTATCGTTGAGTATTTTTATGTTGACCTTGATTTTTATATACCAAACAAATAATAAACTTATAATCTTTTATATTCATAATAGTATTTTTGAAAAAGTTGATTGCAAAAGTAAATTTTTCTTTTAAGTCTTTAGAATTTATATCACAAGGGTCTTGATTTTTAAATTCAATAATATAAAAATTTTTATCTCGTATATATATAGCATCAGGAGATTTACTATCTTTATCTATCTTCTCTTTAATCTCATCAAAATCAAAAATATTTAATTTTTCATCATCACATAAATAATACTCTATATCAGAACTTCTATCATCTAAACTTGTTAATTTTAATGTTGATTTACAATCACTGTGTAAATCTTCAAGAATATCTTTGAGATTATATTTACTTGCCATTTAATACATCACTATCCATCTTCTCAAATTCATCAAAAGGTTCTGAAAGTTTTTCATATATCTCTTGGAGTTTATTTTTATCTTCTATAATTCCATCACTAGCTAAATAAAAGTTAGTTTTATTCTGTAAATTTTCTCTGTCACTATATCTTTTTAATGCTTCTATCATATATGGACTGTGAGAAGTAATTAAAACGCTAATATCATTTTTAACTAACTTAACTATGAACTCAGCATATTTTAATTGCCATTTAGGATGTAAATGTACTTCTGGTTCATCTATAATTAATAACGAGTTTTTATTTAAAATACCATTCTTTAATAATATATGGATAACTCCAAAAGCTTTCATTCCTGTAGCTATGTTCAGACTATTAAAACTTTTACCCTCTTTTGAGATATATTTAAAATCTCTCT
Organism: Campylobacterales bacterium; assembly: GCA_029932985.1. Taxonomy (GTDB): domain Bacteria; phylum Campylobacterota; class Campylobacteria; order Campylobacterales; family JAOZPA01; genus JAOZPA01. The sequence goes on along the minus strand of JAOZPA010000014.1, from coordinate 13,614 downwards.
CTTTTCTAACATATTGAAATTCACCATCTATTATCAATGATAAATTGATTAATATTTTTTCGATATTATCACTTTTTTCAAATAAATCATCTACATCATAGGAAAGTTTTATTTTATTATCTAAGTTCTTAATATGTAAAGGTATATTTGGTCGGCTCATAGTACGCATTCTATCATCAAAACTAAATTCCTCAAAATATGTTTTTGAACTGCTCATAGCTTCTGATAATTGCATAAGAATAGGTGTTTCTATAAAAGTAGCATCTGAAAAAGATAATTCATCAAATAGATTATACTGTTGAATTTCGTCATTTAGTAGTTCAATCTCCAAAATTTTATTTTCAGCATCACTAATTTTAATTGATGTTGTTTCATTTAAATCATTTTGTGTAGATATTTTACCCTTAAACTCAGATATTAAAGATTTTTTAAAAGCATTTTTTTGTGCTTCTTCTATATTAGAATCTTCTAGTAATATCTTTTTGATATGGAGTAGATTTATTTTTATTTTTGATAAATCTTTCTCCTGAATAAACTCTATTCTTTCATCAATTGCATCTTGTCCATAACGTCTAATATCTCTATTAAAAGAGTATGTAGAAAATAAGTTTCTATATTCTATATTTTCAGAAAAATTAACTTCTTTTCTCAACTCAAAATAATTTTCTCGAATTAAAGAGATAATTTTATCTTCTTTATTTTCTTCTAAATCTTCATTATAACGACTGCTAGACTTAATAATAGAAAATAATAATTTACCAATAGTACTTTTTCCTGTACTATTCTCTCCAGCAATTACAGTTAATCCATCTATTTTAACACTAGCTTCTTTAATCATTCCAATATTTTTTAATTTAAGTTCCATCTATATATTTTTTACCTTTTCAATAAATTTTTCCCGTTGAGGGTTTGCCAACAAAAACTGTTATATTATTTATCTCAAATTCACTATTTTTTATTTATCATATATTTTATCCATATTTTTTTGATATTTTAGTCAAATGATAAAAAGGAAAAGGGCGATGAGTTTTTTTATCATTGCCCTTTTTTTCTTATTGCCTTACTTTTATCCTAATAACTCTTTAACAAAGCTGTTAATTCTTTTGCCATCAGCTTTACCAGCGATTTTTGCAATAGATTGCCCCATAACTTTGCCCATATCTTTCATCCCCACCGCTTTAGTTTGGATAATAATTTGTGAAATTATCTCTTTCAGCTCATCATCACTTAACTGAGAAGGTAGATAAGTTTTTAGCAAATTTGCCTCATTTGTCTCCTTTTCATACAAATCCTCTCGCCCAGCATCTCTAAATTGAGTAGCGGAATCCTCTCGCTGTTTGACCGATTTTTGAATCAACTTCAAAACATCATCATCTGTTAATACAATTCGTTTATCCACTTCCACTTGCTTAATCGCACTCATCAAAAACCGAAGTACATCTCTAGTAAAAACATCTTTTGCTCTCATTGCATTTTTCATATCTTGAGATACTTTCTCTTTTAAACTCATCATCTTCCTTTCATTTGTGAAATAATCTTGAAATTTTTGCCTTTATATTGAGGCATCGCACTTCCCGCATTTGCATTTATAAATGTAGGGTCGGTGATGGTGTATTTTTTGCCATTGTGCATAAATCCATCTCCTCTAACTGACCCCGAAAATGCAACTGCCGCTGCTAAATGGTTTGAATATTTTATCCCCACAACATTTAAATTTAATAATTTTTTGACTAAAAATGAGAAAAAGATACTTCTATCTTCACAATCGGAATAGGGATAAGATAGTGTTTCCTCTGGAAAAAATACTTTTTCATAACCAAATTGTTGAGGGTCGGTTTTGTATTCAAACGATTTTTGAGTAAGTCTAAGCAGAAAATTTACCGCTTCAAGTTCACTCTTGCCCTGAATGTGTGATTTTATATCTGAAAGCATATAGTAGGAAAAACTTGATTTTTGTGCATCAAAATAGACTTTATAATCTGCTTGAGGATAAGTTTTGTAAAAATTAACTAAAGCTTTTGAAAATTTTGAATCTATCTTAAATGCTTGGTTGTTATATGAAAATCTTAGGGGTTTATTAACAACATTTCCTGTAAATTTGATAGGTTTTTTTATATCAAGAGAAAATTTTCTATTTGAGTTTGGATATTCTCCATTATAGGTAAAAACTTGCCCTAAATTGCCAGATTTTCCATCGGGATTTAAAACATAATATCGTTTATCCCCTAGAGTAAAATAGGAAACTTGAAACATCTTATTTTCACTATTTGCCAAAAGATAAATTTTGCTATTGTTGAAACCAACTTTCATATCATATCCCATTTTTGAGAGGATAAACCATGTAAAAAGATTTGCTAAATTTTCATCTTGGTGAATTTTTGAACCGATTTGATGAATCAATTGATATTTTGCCCAATCATTAAAATTTAGATTATTTGAATAATTATTTAACTGCTTGATTAGAATTTTATAATCAATTCGACTCATATTATTCCAATAATTCGCAATCGAGCCTTTAGTGTATCTATCTATATAGATTTTATGCCTAGTATCATATTTTATATCTACCGATTGAGAGTAAAAATTAAATTTTAGATTTCGCAAAGAGGTTTTTTTGATTTTTGGTGTAATCTTTATCGGCTTAATCTTTATCGGCTTGGGGGCTGTAATCACAATAGGCTTAATAGTTACTTTTGGAGATTTTATAATCTCAACTTTGGTTAATATCTTCTCTTTTGTTTTTGGCATCTTTTTGGGTTTTGGCTTTTCATACGATTTTATAGCATATTCACCCATAAAAACATCCCAGTCTTTTTTAAGCATCTCTGCAAACTCTTCATCCATATTTTTTTGGTATTGAACAAACTCTGTCTGCTCATTTTTAATCCAATCTTCATAATTTGAATCTAATGGTTTAAAATCATCTGCATTCAAAAGGCTCAAACAGATAAATATAAAAAATATTTTTAATTTCATTTTAATCTCCTTTAAAGGTGTAAAATTAATGGAAGGGGGGAAAAGGTGCGAAAAAATCGCACCCTAGTAGTGTGAGTTGAATCATTTGGAAAAAATTATCGGTGATTTGCTTTGTATTGATTACAAACATCGATTGCAATTTGACTTCGTGCAAATCCAAAGACCTCAAGTGAATTTTTATCAGTTTGACAAATCTCCTCTATCTTTTCAATCTCTGAAAGATTTTTTTTCTTTGCTCCATCTGAAGCCCCACCTGTATATTTATTGATAATATTTGTGACCTGTTTTGTGCCTTTATCAATCGCATTTTGAACTTCTGCCAAATTAAATAGATCCATTCCACCAGCCTCTTTGACTTTGTACATAGAATCTATATAAAGTTTTGAAAGCTCAATAATTTTAGTTTTTTGACCCATCTTTAACTCATCAATCAACAATAAAGCATCAACTTCCAATGTATGAATATCGTTTTTTATTGGATTGCTATCTGAACTATAAGTTTTGGCACTAATCACCGCTTTTTTATAATCTGGAAGTTCACTATCGATATTTAAAAATCGAATATCCCTCATATATGGAAGTAGTGATTTAATGGGAGCTTTACCCACGATAAACATTGCCTCAACTTCACCATTTCTCAATTTTTGCATACCGTCGCTAAAGTGAAAATTCACCCCAACCCAGTCCATATTTAATTTTTCAGAGATATTTAAAAAAGAGACATAAGAACCACTAAGTTCATCTCCAACGGCTATATCTTTTCGTTTTAAATCATCTAAATCTCTAATAAGTGAATTTTTCAAAACTATGATATGAATTTGCTCTTTAAATATAGGAAACAAAACCTTTAAATTATCTAACTTATGACTTCTATCATTTTCCCTAGCAAGTTTCATATTATCAGCTTGAAAAATCCCCATCACAATCTCTTCTTGAGTTGTTATCGTATAGATATTGTTAGGTGTTCCTTTTGATTTTTGAACACAAATTCCATCTACCTTTGAAGATAAATTTTGTGCAAACTCATAATATCTTCCATCTCTTTCACCTGAAGTAATATACTCACAAGCAAATAAAACATTAACAACCAATACCAATGTAACTAATAATTTCATATTATAATACCTTTATCTTAAAAATTTAAAACTTTATTAAAAACTCGTTTAATATCTTTGCTCCAACCCTTTTGAGCCAACACTTTAGGAATTTCCGTGAGAAGTTTTGTGTAAAGTTCTGTATTAATTTCATTTGTATATGGAATTATACCTGTACTTTTTTTGAACTCTTTAATTCTCTTATTTGTATTTTGCATCCCTTTTTGACCAATTGAAACATCTGGATAGATGATTGATAAAAGATGTTGAATATAAATTTTTCTAGTCTCTTTGTCATGTTGATTAAAATCCGATTCCATCTTTTTCAACAAATCATTATCTATCTGCCCATTATGAATCGCTATCCAATATGGATAAGTTCGCAGTTTTCCAATCAACTCAACGATACTCAACTCAACTAAAAGTCTAATAGCTTGATGAATCCCCTGCTGTTTAGTCACACTTCCACTAATTCCAATTCCACTTCCTGCAATCGAAAATCCAAAATCATGACTATCGGTCAATGAACCAATCTTCATAGAGTTTTTAGACTGAACCCCCGCAATAAAATTTCCTGTCTTTGCATCTACAATATTAAAATCAATCGCTATACGAGCCTCCTGAAATTCACTATCTATTCCACCATCTATATCACCACTTTTATCATTTCCTCGTCCTATATTTGCTAATTTGGTAAGTGAAAAAGCACTTTGCATACTTCTTGCCGATTTAGTAACAACATCATATTCTGTAATTGCACCCTTAATCAAAAAATACTCACCAACCGCCGTTGAGGGGTCCATATAATCATACGGTTTTGCCACAATTAACTTACTTCCAATCGATGTTAATGCACTCTCAACCATCACAGTAATATCACTTGGCAATTTACCCCTAGCCGCTGTTTTGTTTTCAACTGGCAAAGCTGTCAATGTAAATGCTGAATCTTTATAGGTCTCAGCTAATCGACCTAGATTTTTCAAAGAATCACTAAATTTTGTGATATTTGACCTCGGTCCATCATTTTGAACTGCTTGGAACTCTTTTGTGTGAGTTGGCATTAATGACCCAGTACACCCACCCATCATCAATGCTAAACTTGCAATTGCAACTAAACTATATACTCTCTTCATATCTATTCTCCTATTTGTTGATTTGGCTATTTTTAATCTCTACATTATTGCCAATATTTAAACCTGATGTTTTTCTTCCTTGTAAATTAACACCTATATTCTGCCCCGATATTCTACTGTTTTTTATCTTAACAGTATTTGTAATCTTCATATTATTTCTAACATTCCCCTGAATCCCCAAATTTCCTTTATTTTGATTTAATTTTGCCCCTCTTTTATATCCACCACTCCCAATTCGACTATCTTTGACATTTTTAACCTCAACATAATTTTTTACATTTCGACCTCTAGTTTTGGAAAGATTCATACCTATCGCAGACTTTTTCTTCTTAAACTCCTCCATCTCTTTATTACCGTTTATAACTGTATAATTATAATTAGCATCACCCTTTTCTGCCATCTGTTTGGTATGAATCTTATTAAATCTTTCCGATGCTTCTAAACCAGAAAAACAAACCATCAATACTGCAACCGCTGAAATAATTTTTAAATTATTCATAATCAATCCTTTTTCACTAATTATACCATAAAATTTTTATATCTTAAATAAAATTAGAATAAAAAAAAAGTTACTATTTAATTATTTTTTTTAATAATAAATCCAGTTTTTCCTCTTTACCAAATAGGTCTAAATAGATTATATAGTTTGCCATCACTTTTTTACCATAAGTAGTAGCCTCGGCTGAGGGGACTAACTCCATACTCAAATATGGCTCAAAAGCTTTTTGTTTAAAAGCCTCTGTTTTTACTAGTCGTTGAGTATATCCAATACCACGATTATAAGCATAAGCTATCAAAAGTGGATGTTCCAAATATTTTTTGAGATAACTTATATGCAATATTGCAAAAAGTGTAGAGATTTTTGGGTCAAACATATCTTGATATTTCAAATTATCTAGCTCCATAATCTTAGACATCTCATCAATCAAAAATGGCATAAACTGCATAAATCCAATAGCATAAGATTTTGAAATTGCCACAGGGATAAAACCACTCTCCTGCTTTGCAATCGCATAAAAAAGAGCCAAAGTATCTATATCTTTAATCGCTGTATGCTCCTGATATGGAGTTATGAAATAGTGTTTCTTATAATTCGACTTTTGCAAAATATAGGCTTTGTGTGGAATGGTTTTGGTGGAGTGAAATTTTTTGGCATATCTTTTCAAGGCTTTGGGGCTTAAAAACTTTATATCCTGCTTCACTCGCTCCCAAGCAAATGGGTCTTTTATATCAAATCCATCCTTTTTATTATTGACTTTTATGCTAGTTATAATATTTTTATGCTTTTTAGAAAGTTTTTGCATCGCATAGATAGTGTAGATATTTATATCAAAACTCTCACTCAAAAGCTTCAAATACTTATCCTGTTTAGTTATTAGATATTTCCAAAAAATTACTCTATCCTTCTCCTCCCTATACTTTGCTTTTTTTTCACTATCCTTAAGATAATTCAAAGCCACATTTAAATTATTGAGTTTTATCGCATTTAAGGCTAAAAAAAAGGTCGATTGAAAAGAGAGTTTTTGGGCATCAATATACAAAAAAGATTTTGGCAATTTTTTAAAGGCAAATGAGGTAACGATATGAAATATCATCTTTTCAAAAGCTTCATGCCCCGTCAACTCTTGAATATATTCAGTAGGAATAATCCTATCAAAAAATTTAGTTCTATACTTATTCCCAATATTATTAAAAATCTCAAAAAAAATCTTTGGCTCGGAATTTATGGTTTTATGAAAAATATCCCCACTCAAAAAAATATCAAAAACCTCTATCCTGTCAGGATAATCCATCGACATTCTATCTATCAAAAACTCCAAATCTGCCTTTTTCAAATTAATAGCCTCATAGGTCGTCAGCCCAATATCCACACACCTCGGTTGCATTCTGATAAGCTTCATCGTACTCACCCTTTTACAATACGACTCATATTTAATCAGCGGATTATTACTTTTTGAACCTAGCCTAAAAAGCAGTTTATCATTCATATTTGAGATTAATTTTTCAGCAATATTTATCTCTGGCTCAGTTAAATTTTTTTGGTCTAAAAATTGCCAAATATAAAAATCCCTCGCCACACCCCACGGCTTATTGTGAAAAAAATCTATAGAATAGTTAGACCCCCAAAGAGAGGAGGCACTAAGAATAAAGAGAAAAAAAGAGGAGAAATATAGTTTGATTTTTTTAATACCCATATTTGATTACTTTTTTTCATACTATTAAGTTGCAAGTGAGATAGCTATCTGTTTGAGTAGATTCACAAAAAACAGATTCACAAATTGAAGCCCCAAAATAATAATTATCGGACTCAGGTCAAGTCCCCCAACCGTTGGAACATATCTTTGCACAAATTCAAATGCAGGTCGTGTCAGCCTATCGAGCATCTGAACAATCGGATTATATGGGTCAGGTCGCACCCACGTTATCAAACTTGCAATAATCACAATCCAAATATAAGCATATATCACCATTCCCAAAATATCAGCTACCGCTGAAACAAAAGTTGCAATTACTATCATTTTATAATCTCCGTTAAATAATTTTTAATAAGTGGATAAACATCTTGAAGTTTTGGGCCACTATTTGCCCCCGTGAGTAGAAAACGAAGTGGTTGAAAAAAGTTTTTGCCCTTTAGTCCACTATTAACCATCAAATATTTTTTAAATTCATTAAACTCCTCAAAATAGGGGGTATCGCTCATAACCGACCTTAGTTTTGCCACATTTTCATCATCACTTACTTTCGCCCGAAAAACTTTATCAATTTTTGGCTTAAGTTCATTAATTGTACTCGCCTCTTCAGTATAAAGTTTGGCTAACTCCCCAATATCCGCACTACTATAACCTATCAAAGTCGAAAGTTTTAAACTATCCATCAAATTTATATGGGCATTATTTAGGTCTCGAAGTTGATTAATATCAAACTTTGCAGGATTTTTAGAGATTTTTTCTATATCAAACCAATCCAAAGCCTCATCTAATGAAAATATTTTTTTAGGGGTTTTATTGCCGTGAAGAATCAAATAATTTGTAATCGCTTGGGGTAGAAATCCCTGCTCCAGAAGCCACTTCACACTGGAAGCATCATCTCTTTTACTCATCTTTTTACCCTCAATATTCAGAATAATTGGCAAATGAGCAAACTCCATCTTTTCATCATATTTAAAAAGTTTCCGTATGTGTTCCTGCTTTGGGGTATTTGAAAGATGGTCTTCTCCACGAATCACAAATCCAATATTACTCAGCATATCATCCACCGCACAAGCATAATTATAGGTAGGAGTCTTATCTTTTCGCAAAATCACAAAACTATCAATCTCCTTTGCCCCAAACGAAACACTACCCTTGATTTTATCAAAAAAAGTCAAATCCTCCAACGGCTTTTTAATTCTCACCGTAAAAGAACTCTCCTCATTTTCCATCACCGCCCTATCACTCAGCCCCTCACAAGTCCCATCATATTTATAAGCTTTCTTTTGTTTTTTAGCCTCTTCTCGCTTCTCATCTAGCAACTCATCACTACAAAAACAGATAAAAGCATTGCCATCACTCAAAAGTTGAGTTGCTAACTGCCGATGAAATTTAATATTAGCACTCTGATATGATACATTCTGATATTTAATATCAAAAAGAGCCAAAATCTCCAAAATTTCTCTATCTTTTCCCTCAATATTTCTAACTTTGTCAGTATCTTCAATCCGAATAATAAATTTTTCATTTTTTTGTGAAGAAACTATAAAATTAAAAAGTGCCACCCTCAAATTTCCAATGTGCATATCTCCCGTAGGAGATGGGGCAAATCTAAACATTTTTGCTATACCTTTTTTTCTTCGATTATAGCAAATTAAATTAAATTTTAAGTTTAAGCTTCGTAAAAAGTTAATTCTTTTTTATATCTTTGTTTCTATTAAATTATATGACTTATTTTTTTTTAGCTCTCTCACCGATAAATATTATCGCTCAAAAGGTGTCTCACTCCTATTTTAAAGAGTTATTTTAAACACTGCTCCCTCTTCATTATTGCTCACTGTTAGCGTTCCATTGCAATGCTCTTCTATGATAGTTTTACTCATATATAGTCCTAGACCTGTGCCATCTTTTTTGGTTTTAGTGCTAAAATATGGGTCAAAGATTTTCTCAATCAACTCTTCAGGCACACCACCGCCATTATCATTAACTTCAAAAATATATTTATCATCTTCTTTATAGGTGAGGATTTTAATTTGTGGATTTTCAATTTTGTTTTCAGTTATAGCATCTTCTGCATTTTTAATCAGATTCAAAATCACTTGCTTTACCTCATTTGGATAAGTCTTAAATTTTTCTGGGCAGTTTAACTCTTTGATTAATTTTATATTTTTATTACCCAGCGAAACCTCCACGATACCCATAACGGAGTTTATAAGCTCACCATAATTTGTCAACTTCTTATCTTTATTTGCTTTGAAAAAATTTCTAAAATCTTCGATAGTTGAGCTTAGATGTTGGGCATATTCAGAGATTCTTTCAGTTTTGAGTATTACATTTTTTGCCTCTAACTCATCAAATCTAGCACTAATATTTAACCCAATACTTGTAGCATTTATAGCGGTGAGGGGTTGTCGCCACTGATGGGCAATCATACTCAGCATCTCACCCATTTGGGCAAGTTTGGCTTGTTGGAGCATTTTTTTATCTTTTTCTCGATTTTTACCAACCTCCTCTTTTACTCTAAGTTCCAATGAATGTGACAACTCTTTAAGTGCCTCTTCTGCATTTTTTTTATCATCAATATCTTTCCAAACAATATGAAGCATCTCTTTATTATCTATTTTTATCTTTGTCAGGATGATTTCCGCCCAAAATTCTTCGCCCGTTGCTTTTAAATTTTTCCATTCAAAACTATTAGAACCATTTTGAACAGCAAGATTTATCATATTTTTAATCTCCACTTCGCTACTTTTGCCATTAGGTTGAAATGGGGGGGACAAATCAAGAGGGCTTAAATTTAAAATCTCATCTTTTGAATAATATTTGAGCATCTGGACAATTTGATGATTGCAATCCAAAAATTTATAATTTTCAATATCGAGCATCAAAACCCCATTTGCAGAGTTTTCAAAGACCAATTGATACAATTTTTTATGTCTTTTCAGCTCTTTATTGTGTTTATTCAGTTGATTTTGTCGATAGAGGAGAAAGAGGAAAATAATCAGTACACCTGCTAGAACCTCAAAAAGAAGTACATAATCTACCCTATTTTTTTTAATCATAACCCATCTATTAAATATCTCTTGCTTTTTAGCTAGAGTTATATCTGTAATTATTTTTTCCAAAATATTATTCAGAATTGGCTCATCATTTCTACTTGCCACCCTATATTTGAGCCGTTTATCCAATCGCCCAGAGATTTTGATAATACCTATAAAATTTTTCTGTATCTCATAATTAATTGTTGCTAGATTATCCACAAATGCAAAAATCTCACCCGTCTCTAGCTTTTTCAAACCATCAGAAATTGACTCAACATTGACTATATTTATATGAGGATAACTCTCTCTTAGCGTATTTCCAATCGAATAACTAGTAACCACACCAATTTTTTTATCTAAAATTTGCCGAATATTATCGATAAAAGGTTTATCCGCCGTGGTAGCAATCACCATAGGAATATCCAAATATGGTGAGGTGAAGTTCATATATTTTTTTCGTTTCTCAATAATTGGCACCATCGAAAAAATATCACACTCTCTATTTTTGGCTTTCTGGATAGATTCATCCCAATCTTTTGTCTCCACAAGTTTAATCGGAATATCAATTTTTTCTCTAATTATTTTTATATAATCTGATGCTAATCCTATATGTTTTCCATTTTCCATTTTTTCAAAGGGCATCCAATCGGGGTCTATACACATATTAAGAATTTTTTTATTTTCTAAATACTCCTGCTCCTCTTTTGTAAATATTATATCTTGAGATGGTTGGAAAATAAATTTATCCAAATCTATTTTTTTATCCACAAATCCCATTAAATTATAAACATCATAAAGTCTTTGAATCTTATTTATATCAATCTGCCCCAACTGCTTCGTATTAAAATATGCCAACTTTTTCAACTCATTTGCCTCATATATCAAAGCCTCTCGGGATTTATTTTGAGAATTATATTTTTCCAAAATTATATCCACACTTGCTTCAATATTATCAAAAGCCCACTTCCAGCCCCTCAGAGATGCATCTCTAAAATTTATAGTTCTCTGTTTATTTTCAATTATCTCATTTTCATTTGTGAACAATAGGTCGCTATAAAACTCAAAACCATAATCTTTTGGGTCAAAAATATCAATCTCAATACCCTGCTTTTTTAATTTATAAGCTTGATTTGAGGTATAGATAGAAATTATATCAGCCTCACCATCAATAAACTCTTGAAATTTATTTATACTCTTTTTAAATATTAAATCATCAAAACTAACTTTTTTGGATTTCAGAACTGCTTGAAGAGATGCAACTGTCGATTCATTTCCCGTAAGCATCAATCGTTTGCCCTTAAAATCCTCTATACTTTTAATATTTGATAATTTTTTGACCGCCAAAACCATAGGAGAGGATTGCAAAATCGCCGAAAGAAGCACAACATTTTTACCCTTAGACCTGTCAATTATCAATGAACTCCGCCCCGTTGCATAATTTGCTTGAGTATTTGACACTTTATCCACAGGATTAATACACGATTTATATGTAAGAATATTCACATCCAACCCTACATTTTTGTAAAAACCCTTCTCTTTAGCGATATAATATCCCGCAAACTGGAATTGGTTGAACCATTGAAGCTGAAGTGAAACTTTTTGTAAGTTTTCAGTTGAGAGTAGATTTATAACAAAAAATAAAATTACAATTGCAAATTTCATTAATATTTCCTTTTCTTTTACCTATTTTGGGCAAGAAGCCCATATCAAATCATTATAGCAAATTAATATTTAACTATTAATTTTATTTATATAGTTTAGAAAAATAAATTAAAAATTTGATAATTTCCAGTTTTTGATAAAAGCAAACCATCGCAAAATGATTCCAAAGAAAAAGAGTATGAGTAGAGAGAAAAATCCTAAAAGTTTAAAAAAGCTCAAAAGATAGACTATCGCACCAATGATGATTGAAATAATGGCATAAAATCCACCTTTTAACACATAAGGCACTACATTTATGAGCATATCTCGCAAAATCCCTCCACCTACGGCAGTGATAAATGCAAAAATGATGACCCCTGAAAGTGAAAAACTATGGTCAATTGCTACCAATGCCCCTGAGATTGAAAATGACACAAGCCCTATACTGTCGATAAAAACAAATATCGGCTTTCGCTCATAGCTGTGTTTTTTGTGAAATTCCAAAAGTAAAAGTATAAACACCATCACAATTACAATACTCATAGGAGTTATACTGATGAGAGATGCAGGTTTTTCCCCTGCGATTGTGTCTCTGATGATTCCCCCACCAAGGGCGGTCAAAAAAGCACTTATAAAAATTCCCAAAATATCAAGGTCATTCCGTACAGCGATGTAAAATCCACTAAGCGAAAATGAGATGATTCCAATTAATTCTGTAAGTTCAAATAACAATCAATACCTTTTTTTGCATTTTATTTATAAATAAATCCCCTCACCGATATTTATTTCATCGGTGAGGGGACTGAAACTTTATAATTTTGGGTAAAATTTAGAGCCACCAGAAAACGTATTTACAGTTAGTTTTGAAAATTTTTCTAGGTAGTCCCAGAAGTCATCTTTTAATTCTTGAGCAATATCTACCTCTTTTAATGCCTCTTCCATCACTCCTAACCATTCGTATCTTGACTTTTCATAGATTGAGAAGTCATCGTGGAGTCTGACCATAAACTCATTTAATTCCATTCCACCTGTCTCCTCTGCATAGATTTTTGGGCCGCCACATATTTCAATAAAAAATTTTGTATTTTTTCTTTTGACCTCTGCAAACTCCTCTTCATCTTGGGGAAAAAAATGTGCAATTTCGCTTTCATAAATTTTATCATAAAAACTATACATCAACTTTTGCATTCCATCATAGCCTAAGGCTTCATAGAATTTTTGGTTTGGATTTGTAAAATCTACTTTTTCACCTTTTACGGTAGGGCTTACTTCGTAACTCATACTTAATCTCCTAAATTAATTTTTATAATTATATCTAAAATAATTAAAAAATATCTATATAACCACTATACCCCATTTACCAGTTTGCCTTTGTTTCATTTGGAAACAGACTTAAAAAAGCTTTATGTATAAGTAGTATATTCAAAAATTTATTATACTATTTTTGATATTCTGTATCTATATCAGATATATTTAGTATATAACTTTAAATTTCAAGGAGAGAAGATGGCATTAATGACAGCTCCTGCAAATACCCCTG
>JAOZPA010000086.1 GCA_029932985.1 Campylobacterales bacterium | reverse complement strand
TAAAAATCTAATGAATGATAAAATATAATCTCATAAGGTGATGAGTGAAATAATTCACTTCACTCATCTATTCATATTTAAATAAAATTTCCGTTTGGGGACTTTGGCATAAATCTACTTTATAGAGATATGTTTAGTTTTTAGAATTTTATATTTGGTAACTTCATCACCCTCTAAGCTTAATTTTTTAACCGCTTTTGGATTTACTAAATAATATCCAAACTCAATCTCAACATTATCGCCCGACTGCAATTGTGTATCATATTTGATAAGACGATTTTCATTTGCTTTTATCATATTATCTTTCATCACGGTGGTAGCTTCCCACGGCATCGCTGGTTTGCCATCATTTGCAATAATTTTCACAAACTCTTTAGGCTCTAATTTAATTTTTTTCTTATCTCTTGTGATATTAACTTTGAGAACTGCAACCCTTAGAGTATGCAAAAATAGTGGATGGTTAGCTTCATTTTTGACAGATACCTCAAATCCTGTGTTTTGTTTTTTGAGATTGAGTTTCAGATATTGAGCCATCAAATCCTCTCTATGGTGAGTTCCTGCAAAACCGTGAAAAGAGTGAGTTTTTGTGATTTTAATAGAGGTTGCTGTACCTTGAACTTTTGGCATATGGCAAGTTACACAATTATTTTTTGCACTATAATCGATATTATCCATACTACAAATCGTGAAATCTTTGCTATTTTGCTTGTGAGAGTGGCAACCCATACAAACTTTTCCAGTTGCAAAAATCTTATTTGATTCTATCTTGTGAAATGGCGAACCACTAGCTTTTTTGAACAATCCGAAAAATGAACTCTCCTCTTTATACTCACTATTTTTACCCTCAACCGCAGAATAATAAGTTTTTGCTTTTTCATTATAGATGTTATCATTTGTTTTCACATGCTCTTGAATATTTTTGATAGAGTGACAAGTTGCACAAGAGATTGGGTCTTTGGTTTGAGCTTTGTTTTCTGTTGGCATCCCTTTACCCAAAATTCCTATCTCTTTGATGATTTTTTCATCTGACGGTGAGTGACACTTCGCACAATTATAATCCCCTTGCCCCTTTTTAGGATGTAAATCCCAAACCGCTTTGTGAATCTTACCTGTGTAGATTGAGGTTTTGATGTGTTTTGAGTCTTGCAACTCTTTGTAAATCATGGGATGACACCCTTTACACACCGAACTATCGACAAATTGGTCATTTGCTATTAAACTTAAGCCTAATAACCCTAAAACTATAACTTTTTTCAAACTATCTCCTATCAATTAATTTTATATTCTTTATAATATTTAAGAATAATATAAATGATAACATATCTAAAAAAAAAATGCCACGATTAAAATCAAGTTAATTCTATAAAATAATAATGGGATTTTTATATTCGATAAATTATTTGCTATCTTTTAACTCTGGCTGTATTCCACTCCGACGACACAATTTTTTAAAATATCATTTTTATCAATTGAGAGTTTGATTTTTTGAATATCTGTAAAAGAAAATTTTAATTTTTTTGTTATATCAATTAAAGCATCTTCCACCAAAAAATATTTCTTTTTCACGAGCAATCTACTAATCTTATCTACAATTAAAGTATAATCCAGATATTTTTTTGAATCATATTGAATCTGGGCATTTACCGTAATTTTTTGAGATTTTTTTCGCTCAAATTTCAAAATCCCAATAACCGCCCTAACCTCTAAATTTTTAATATTTATCTTAAACAACTTGACCCTCTTTTCCCTGAATCAATCTGAAAATATTTGGAAGATGTTTGTATAAAATCAAAATGGATATAATTATCACTGGTGCGTGAGTGTGGATTGGTTCTAGGGTTGGATGAATCACAAAAGAGAAAACCACTAAAGCTATTACTCCAATGATTGATGATAGTGAAGAGATTTTGATAAATTTAGCACTAAGCCCCCAAGCCACCAATGCTCCAATAGTCACAAAAGGTAACATAAACATCATCACACCCATTCCTGTTGCAACTCCTTTTCCGCCCTCAAACCATAAAAATAGAGAAAAGCAATGCCCCAAAACTGCCATAATTGCAATCGTCCACAAAATCCCCTCATCAACTCCCATAATAAGAGCTATTATCAATACAAAAACACCCTTGAAAGCATCGAGTAAAATCGTAGCAATCGCCAATTTTTTAGCCAAATTTGGGTTTGAATCCTTTAGCACCCTCAAAACATTTGTAGCCCCAATACTTCCACTGCCACTATCTCGAATATCCACATTAGCAAAAATTTTAGCGATTAGCATCCCAAAAGGAATACTCCCAATAAGATAAGCCAACAGATAAAGTTGTATATTTGTGTTAGAAAAAAAGTCCATAATCATCCTATAAGTTTTTTTTATTTTCCATTTTAACAATTTTTTTGTTATAATTAGTTGAATAATTTATAAAAGGAAGTAATTTTGAAAAAAGAGAGAATTATCACCGAAATTAAAGAGTTGAAACAGCGATTGAATATCACAATTGTTTCACATTTTTACCAAAAAGATGAAGTTTTTGAGTTGGCAGATTTTGCAGGTGACAGTTTGCAATTAGCCCAACTTGCCGTTAAAGATAAAAATCCAAATTTGATTTTTTGCGGTGTGGGGTTTATGGGCGAGAGTGTTAAAATCCTCGACCCAAATAAGAGAGTTTTTATGCCCAAAGTCGCATCGTGTTCGATGGCAATGATGATTAGTGGGGCAAACTATGATGAAAATGTGCAGATTTTAAATGACCACGGAATTGCTAGTGAGGATATTTTGCCAATCACCTATATAAACTCCTCCGCCGAAGTAAAGGCACGAGTGGGCAAGATGGGGGGGATGGTTTGCACCAGCTCAAATGCCAAAAAAATTATCACAAAAGCATTGAAAAGTGGTAAGAAGATTTTATTTGTCCCCGACCGATGTTTGGGTCAAAATATCGCAAATGAGATGGGGCTAAAATCAGCCGTGATTGGAATTGATGAAAATTTAAAAGATGCAGATGTGCTTTGTTATGATGGATTTTGCTCCGTTCACCAACTTTTCACCACCGATGATATAGAGTTTTACAAAGCCAAATATCCAGATATAAAAATCATAACCCACCCCGAATGCGACCCTGCGGTCTGCCAAAAAAGCGACTTTGTAGGCTCAACCTCACAAATTATAAAGTATGTAGATTCTTTGCCACTTGAGCAAAAAGTAGCCATCGGCACTGAGTATAATTTGGTAAATCGAATGCGAGAAAAAAACACTTTCGTCCTCTCCTCCACCAAACCTCAATGCCCCACAATGAACGAAACATCATTGCAAGACCTATATGACACTCTCAAAGCTATCGAAAAAGATGAATGCTTGAGTGAAATATTTGTCGATGAAGAGACTGTAAAATGGGCAAAAATCGCCTTAGAAAGAATGTTTGAAGTCTAAAAAAAAATTGATAGGGGTTTTAGTTTTCATAAAAATACCCTATCTTCCTCTCTTAAAGATTCAAATTTTAATTGTGTTGAATCCTATCATTAATATTTGTAATTAATAAAAATCCCCATAACTTCAAGTATATCACTAAAATTTTTTGCTATAATATAACAATTTTACACACAAATTTTGAAAGGCTTTTATGGAGTTAAAAAACTATTATGATAAAGAGGGGTTATATGACCCAAGTTATGAACACGATGCTTGTGGAGTTGGGTTTGTTGCCCACTTAAAGGGTGAAAAATCTCACGATATTGTACAAAAAGGGCTTGAGTTACTTACTAATTTAGAGCATCGAGGGGCTGTGGGGGCTGAAAAAAATTCTGGTGACGGAGCTGGAATTCTAACACAAATGCCTGATAAATTTATGCGACGAGTGGCAAAAGAGCAGGGTTTTGAACTTCCTCCTTTTGGTCATTATGGGGTGGGTGTTATCTATATTCCACGAGACCCAGAGGCATATATCGAATGTGAAACTATCGTTGAGCGATGTATCGTGGAGATGGGGCTTGAGTGTCTGGGATGGCGACGAGTTCCTACCGATAATACAAAATTGGGTGAGAGTGTAAAGGCGACAGAACCTTATGTTCATCATGTTTTTATCGCTCGTCCTGAGAGTATTAAAAGTGAGGATGAGTTTGAGCGAAAGATGTATGTGGTGCGAAAGCATTCTCAAACTCTAGTTACTCAATCGATGGTTCGGGGGACGGAGTATTATTATTCACCGTCGATGTCCTACAAAACCATATCTTATAAGGGGCAGTTGATTACTGACCAACTTTTGGGATATTTTGCCGATTTATCTGACCCTGATTTTGAGTCAGCTTTGGCTTTGGTTCATAGTCGATTTTCCACAAATACATTTCCATCGTGGCCTCTTGCCCAACCATTTAGATATATCGCTCACAACGGCGAAATTAACACTCTTAGAGGAAACATAAACTGGATGAGAGCTAGAGAATCTATGCTTAAATCTAAACTTTTCACTCAAGATGAACTTAGCAAAATCTATCCATATCTTATAAATGAGCGAAGCGGTTCTGATTCTTCGATTTTGGATAATGTGGTGGAGCTTTTGACTTTGGCTGGACGACCCCTACACCATGTTATGATGATGATGATTCCAGAGGTTTGGAATAAAAGTTCACGATTAGATGCGGATGTGAGAGCTTTTTATGAGTATCACGCTGCATTTATGGAGCCGTGGGATGGACCTGCATCGGTTGCATTTACAGATGGAAATGTGATTGGAGCGACACTTGATAGAAATGGTTTGCGACCTTCACGATATTGTTTGACAAAAGATAATATTTTGGTGATGGCTAGTGAGCAGGGGGCTTTAGAGTTTCCAACTGAAGATATAGTTTTAAAAGGGCGATTACAACCTGGAAAAATGTTTTTGGTAGATTTGATTGAGGGGCGGATAGTTCCAGGGAAAGAGATAAAGGAGCGAATGAGTCGAGAGTTTCCATATCGTGAGTGGTTAGAGGAGCAGAAGGTAAAATTGGATAATCTGCCTTTGCAAACTGAACTTACTCAACCAAATCATGATACGATTTTGAAACGGCAAAAAGCTTTTGGTTATTCGCTTGAAGATGTGAAGCTGATTTTAGCTCCGATGGTAAATAATGGTCATGAGGCGACGGGTTCTATGGGTACAGATACCCCTGTGGCGGTTTTGTCTGATAGGTCTATCAATCTTTCTAACTATTTTCATCAACTTTTTGCACAGGTCACAAATCCCCCAATCGACCCAATCCGTGAAGAGATTGTGATGAGTTTAACCTCATTTATCGGTTCGCAAGGAAATATTTTTGAGCATCATTGCCCAGATAGAAGATTTATAGAGCTTCCAAATCCAATTTTGACAAATGAGCAGTTGGAGAAACTTCGAGGAGTTAGTGATTTAGATTTTAAAGCAAAAACTATTAGCCTACTTTTCAATGCCAATAAAAAAGGTGATATGAAAAAAAGGCTTGAGGAGATAAAAGAGGAAGCTTTAAAAGCGGTAAAAGAGAAAGATTATGAAGTTATTATACTTTCTGATAGATTTGTAGATTCTGACCATGCTCCTATCCCTTCACTTCTAGCAACCTCTGCCGTTCACCACTTTTTGGTTTCTAAGGGTGTGAGAACTAGATGTGGGCTTATTGTTGAGACGGGTGAAGCTCGTGAGATTCACGATTTTGCAACTTTGGTAGGTTATGGTGCAAATGCGATAAATCCATATTTGGCTTTTGAAACTATCGAAGATATGAGAGAGCAAAAACTAGTTAGTCCATCTATTACCAAAGATGAAGCTGAACAAAACTATATAAAAGCTATCGGCAAAGGTATTATGAAAATAATGTCAAAGATGGGAATCTCTACCATTCGGTCATACACAGGAGCTCAAATTTTTGAGGCAGTGGGGCTAAATGAGGAGATAATCAATAACTATTTTCAAGGTACAGCATCACGAATTGGCGGAATTGGAATGGCAACTTTGGAAAAAGAGACTTTAATCAGACACTGCTTTGCATTTCCTAAATTTATCGCACCTGATAAAAATTTGGATGTGGGTGGAGTTTATCAATATCGTCAACGAGGCGAGAGACATCTATTTAATCCAGAAGTTATCCACTATCTACAAAACTCAACGAAGATGAATGACTACAAAATTTTTAAAACTTATTCACAACTTGTGGATAATCAAGAGGAAAATTTATATACTCTTCGTGGTCAGATGGAGTTTAAAAACTGTACTCCTGTGCCACTAGATGAGGTTGAAAGTGTAGAAAATATTCTCAAAAGATTTGCAACTGGAGCTATGAGTTTTGGCTCAATTTCAGAAGAGGCTCACACAACTTTAGCGATTGCCATGAATAGAATTGGGGCTAAAAGTAATACTGGTGAGGGGGGTGAAAACCCAAATAGATTTAAGACTGAAAAAAATTCAAAAATCAAACAGGTAGCTTCTGGGCGATTTGGTGTAACTTCAAACTATCTTGTAAATGCTGAAGAGATTCAAATCAAGATGGCTCAAGGTGCAAAACCAGGTGAGGGTGGACAATTACCTGGGGATAAAGTAGATAAAATCATTGGCGAAACACGACACTCAACTCCGGGAGTTGGACTTATTTCACCACCACCACACCACGATATTTACTCTATTGAGGATTTGGCTCAACTTATCCACGATTTAAAAAATGCAAATGTCAATGCACGAATTAGTGTAAAATTGGTTTCAGAAGTGGGAGTTGGTACAATCGCTGCTGGAGTTGCAAAAGCTCACTCAGATGTGGTTTTGGTTTCAGGATATGATGGTGGAACTGGGGCGAGTCCTCAAACTTCTATCAAACATGCAGGTCTTCCGTGGGAGTTAGGTTTAGCTGAAACTCACCAAACTTTGGTAAAAAATGGACTTCGTTCACGAATTGTCGTGCAAACTGATGGTCAACTGCGAACGGGTCGAGATATTGCGATTGCTACACTTTTAGGGGCTGAAGAGTGGGGAGTTGCCACCGCTGCATTGGTTGTTGAGGGGTGTGTGATGATGAGAAAATGTCACTTAAATACTTGCCCTGTTGGGATTGCTACACAAGATAAAGAGCTTCGAGCTAGATTTAGTGGGCGAGTGGAACATTTGATAAATTTCTTCACATTTTTAGCAACTGAATTTAGAGAAGTTATGGCAGAGCTTGGATTTAGAACCGTAAATGAGATGGTAGGGCGAACGGATAAACTTCAAGCTAAAAAAGGTGGAAATCACTGGAAAGCAAAAGGGTTAAAGTTAGACAATCTACTTCACCACATGCACATTCGGTCAAATGATACAAATCACCAAACAATAGAGCAAGACCACGGACTTGAAAATGCACTTGATAATAAACTTTTGGAGATTGCAAAACCTGCACTTGATAATGGTGAAAAAGTGCGAGAAACTATTAAAATACGAAATGTTAATCGAACAGTCGGCACGATGTTAAGTGCGGAAGTGACTCGACGATATGGAAAAGATGGTTTGCCAGATGAAACTATTCACTTTAAGGCAAATGGAAGTTGTGGACAAAGTTTTGGAGCATTTGGAGTTAAAGGTGTAACTTTTGAGGTTGAGGGTGATGCAAATGATTACTTCGGTAAGGGGCTTTCAGGCGGAAAATTAATTTTATACCCACCAAAAAACTCTACATTTAAAGCAAACGAAAATGTAATCATCGGAAATGTAACACTTTATGGAGCAACAAGTGGCGAAGCTTATATTTATGGACTTGGCGGTGAGAGATTTTGTGTGCGAAACTCAGGGGCTAGAGTTGTAATTGGAGCTATTGGAGACCATGGTTGTGAATATATGACGGGCGGTCGAGTTGTGATTTTGGGGACTATTGGCAAAAACTTCGGAGCAGGAATGAGTGGCGGAATCGCTTATATCTTGGACGAAAAAAACAATCTAAAAAGCTTGATAAACAAAGAGATGGTTGAGCTTGAGCGGTTAAATGACAATGAAGAGATAGATGAAGTAAGAGGAATGATTGAGAAATATGTAGAATATACAGGCTCAGTTGAGGGGGCGGAGATTTTGGCAAATTGGGAAAAAGAAGTTCCTAAATTTATTAAGGTTATGCCGACAGATTACAAACGAGCATTAGCTCAATTAGCATTGGAAAAGGGGTAGATATGGGTAAGCCAACAGGATTTAAAGAGTATAAAAGAGAAGATTTTAAATATGCTCCTGTGAGCGAGAGAATCAAAAATTACAATGAATTTACATATTGCCACGACGAGGGCAAAATGCAGACACAAGCATCGAGATGTATGGATTGTGGTGTACCGTTTTGCCATAGTTACAGCGGTTGCCCTTTGGCAAATATCGTACCAGAATTTAATGATAGTGTTTATCAGGGGCGATGGGCGGAAGCTTTAGATATTTTGCTTAGCACAAATAATTTTCCAGAGTTCACGGGTAGAATTTGCCCTGCGATTTGTGAAACGGCTTGTGTTTTAGGTATAAATGATGACCCCGTAAGTATTAAAAATATCGAGGTTAGTATAGTTGAAAAAGCTTTTAAAGAGGGAGTTTTTAAACCCAAAAAACCATCAAAACGAACAGGCAAAAAAATCGCCGTCGTGGGCAGTGGACCAGCAGGTTTAGCAACTGCAGACCAATTAAACAAAGCGGGACACTCCGTAACTGTTTATGAAAGAGATAGTGTAATCGGCGGTTTGGTTCGTCAAGGAATCCCAAATTTCAAACTAGACAAAATCGATGTAGTGCAACGAAGAGTAGATATTATGGCAAAAGAGGGCATCGAATTTCTCACAAATAAGCATATCGGGATAGATATTCCCACAAATGATTTAACAACAAATTATGATGCAGTAGTTTTGGCAACGGGAGCTTCAAAACCCCGAGACCTCCCAATAAAAAACCGAGATGCAAACGGAATCTATTTTGCAATGGAGTTTTTATCTCAAAGCAATAAACGAGTTGAGGGCTACGAAATAGAGAAAGAGGTTGAAATTTTAGCAACGGGAAAAGATGTTGTAGTAATCGGTGGAGGCGACACAGGAAGCGATTGTGTCGGAACTTCAATCCGTCAAAAAGCCAAATCCATAACCCAAATCGAACTTATGCCAAAACCCCCAGCCGAACGAAACGATTCTATGCCGTGGCCAGAATATCCACGAATTTTCAGACTCTCCACAAGCCAAGCCGAGGGTTGCACAATGGATTACAATGTACTTTCCAAATCTTTCATCAAAAATGAAGAGGGAAAAGTAACAGGAATAAATTGTGTAAAAATCGAATGGCAAGGCAGAGGTTTTTCTGAAATTGAGGGAAGCAATTTTGTACTAAAAACCGACATAGTTTTCCTAGCAATGGGATTCCTAGGACCTGACCAAGAGGGAGTAATCGAAGAGCTAAAACTAGAAACCAACCAAAGAAGCAACATAAAAACCACAGGCTACAAAACCTCAAGCGAAAAAGTTTTCACCGCAGGAGATTGCCGAAGAGGACAATCACTAGTAGTTTGGGCAATCGTAGAAGGACGAGAATGTGCCAGAGAAGTAGATGAATATTTAATGGGCGGTAGTATGCTCTACTCCAAAAATAAATCTTTCTGTGCAGTTTAATTTACCATAAAATGTAATTGATTACGAATATCAAAACGGGTTGTTATTCGTAGGGTCGGGTGTGTCAAGAAGTGTTAAATCAATTTTAAATTGAATAGAGTAT
>JAOZPA010000210.1 GCA_029932985.1 Campylobacterales bacterium | reverse complement strand
CAAATCAAGCTCAAATGAATTGGCTTATGTCTAGGTCGAATTATTTTACAGAACCACAAGCTTGTCAATTACCGAGTGAACCATTGCTCTCACAACTAGGAGAACATCTAAATCAAGAGTCACCAAAACCTGAAGAGGATTATATCATAATTGATGAAAATATTACTAATATCTCTACCTCTTATTATCCATCTTTTAAAGATAAAAATGATAATAATGTTACTACTATATATGTAAATCCCCGAGAGCTTGGTGGATATTGTAGAGGACTTAGAGAGTATGCTCATTGGAGAGTGGATATTTATAAAGGTGTTGTGGAGAGAAGCAATTTTGAGAGAACTTACCAATGTATCAAGCCAGATGGTGATTTTCCAGAATTAGCTCTAAATGAAGTAAATCTAGTGGAGTGGAAAAAGGGAGATGAAAACACTGCTCATCTTGAGCCAAGATGTCTTGAATTTGGGGCAGAGGTGCAAGAGAGAGTTGTAGATTGCCAAACACAAAAGCGATGTGTTGCTGAATTTTACTTAATAAGATGTTCACGAGATGAGGTTACGGGTTCTTATGTTTCGCCTAGTAGTGGAATTTTTAGCGAAGATATTCCGCTTGTTGGCACAAATTTAGCCTTGCATTATCAAAGCTCAAATTTACAAAATCTACAAATTGCTCACGGTTGAAGTTTTAGCATTCATCACACTTTAAAAGATGATTATCTTTATTTTGGTAGTGGAAAATCGATGAACATCAAAAATAAAACCTCGGTGAGGGGCAATCAAGCCATCATCAAAATCTCAAATTTAGAGTATATTTTTGATTCACAAAATCGTCATATTTCAACAAAAGATATTTACACTCAAAAAACTTTATACACTTTTAATTACAATGGAGATAAATTAATCTCTATCAAAGATAGTTTTGAGCAAATAATTGAGATTCAAAGAGATGCAAACCAAAATGCCACAGCGATAATTTCACCTTACGGAAAAATCAACACTTTAGAGATTGATGATAATTTTGATTTAATTAAAGTCAATTATAAAGATAATTCAAACTATCAATTTATCTATCAAATTCACTTAATGACTGGTGAGATTAAACCAAACGGAAATCAGTTTTTTCATATTTTTGAAAATGGAAAAGTGATAAAAACGATAGATGCTGAGGGTGGTGAATATAGGTTTATTAAATCGATTGACCAAAACAAAACTACCACAACCGTTATCCGTCCCGAAGATGAAAATCTGACCTATTACGATTATTTTATCGATGATAACAATCTGCTTAAAACCCAAACTATCAGCCCAAGTGGCACGGTTTTTACCAAAATTACGAATCTAATTGGCACAAATATTAGTACAGATAGTTGCGGAATGACAACAACTTTTAAGTACAAAGAAGATGGTAATGAGTCAATAAAAGATGAGATTACAGGTGAGAATATTTTGGATAGAGTGGTTGTGAGTACACCAAACGGACTAGAAAAAATTACAACTTATACCAAAAATTATACTTTTGATAAAAAAAACAGTTTAGAAACGATAGAAAATATCGTAAATATAAATGGTTTAATTTCAACAGCGGTGAGGGGACTTAAAACCTCAACTACCAAAATCACCTCGGCAGAAGGACGAGAAGTAGAGATAAGTTACGACAAAAAAACTCTTTTAGCTATCAAAATAGATATGGCAAAATTAAAGCCAATCCACTACCAATATGATCAATTGGGCAAAACCACTCAGATAACTCAAGGTGAAAAAACTGTGAAATTTATCTATGATGAGTTTGGAAATATGGCAGAGTTACGAAATTTGCACAAAAATCAAATTACAAAATATGAGTATGATTTGCTTGAAAGAGTAACTAAAATTACTTATCCAAATGGAAATTTTGCAGAGTTTGAATATGATAAAAATGGGAATATGGTTAAAGTTGTAACCCCTACTCCAACTGAATATATTTTTGATTACAACGGTGTGGATAAAAAAACTTCCTATAATTCACCGCTAAATTTCAAAACTCTATATAGTTATGATAAGCAAAAACGAGTCACTAAAGTTACAAAACCATCGGGTAAGATGATCGATATTAATTACGATAGAGGGCGAATAAATAATATCTCAACTGTGGAAGGTGTTACAAACTTTGGTTATGGTTGTGGTGACAAAATTACCTCAATTTCAAAAAATGGCGAAGCAATATCTTTTAATTACGATGGAAATCTTATCACAAATATCTCTTTATCGGGGGTTTTAAACCAAACAATTTCACTTACCTACAACAACTTTTTTGCACCTATTAGTATAAATTATGCAAACCAAACTACAACTTTTGGCTATGACAAAGATGGATTATTGACCCAAAACGGAAATTTCCAAATTACACGAGATTTGCAAACTGGCTTTGTCTCAAAAGTAACTGACGGCTCAATGTTAGTTGAATTTGACTATAATAGTTATGGCGAATTAACAAACAAGAAAGAGAGCCTTAGGAACTCGAAACT
>JAOZPA010000013.1 GCA_029932985.1 Campylobacterales bacterium | reverse complement strand
ATGTAAAACGGTTTTTGAAATGAAACCGTTTTGTTTTTGAAATGAAACCGTCTTACAATTTTTGTTCTTCTAGTTTTTGCAATCCTTGCAGGGTAGCGATGCTTAGTACCTTCTTTTCTATTTTTTCAAATAGTATCTCTCTTGTAATTCCTCTTGCTTTTGCTATGGCATCTACAAAGGGGGTAATTGATGTAGGGTCTTGCTTGTAGATTCTCCATTCATTTCGTTGGTCAACAAAACTTTCAAGCTCATAGGGGCTGTATTTGCTCTTTATATCATCAATAATTTTTTGGTATTTCTTCTTGATATTTAAAATACTTACTGCTTTTTCTAGTTCAGCTTTGTTAGTTAGATTTTTAATATTTATCCCGATAGGAATTTCTACATCTCCTGCTTTACCATAGCTTATAATATCCTCACCATTCAATTTTGCATATAATATTTCTTCATTTACCATTTATTTTCTCCCTCTCGCTCTACGGCGATTTTTGTATCTGTGACATAGAATCTGTCTAAATACCTTTTACCACCCACTTCCAGTGGGGCTTCAAAGCTATTTCCGTAGCACAATCCAGTAGTCGCAGTATTTGCAGCAGTATCTACTGTGGCTATCAATTTTAGAGGTATGTTTTTCTTGTAATCTCTTCCTCCCTCAATTACAATAGTCTCCATTTTATTGGCACTATTTCTAAACGAGCCTACTAGGTCACCATTTGTTGCAATTGTTAGATATGATGATACATTGTTGCTCCATCCCTCTACTCCAAATAATGGCTCATAGGCAAGGTGGGTCACTCTGTATTCTAGTTTCTCATCGTCGAGCTCAACCCTATATAGCTTGTGCAGGTCTGGTTCTTGGTTTGAGTATAGGTAATATAAATTATTTCCACCTTTCACTATTTTTAGCATTTCGTGTAGCTCCAATCCCTCTTTTGTTTCAGGCTGATAGACATCATATTTGAGGGTCTCCCCATCTTGTGATACCTTGATGAAATAGGGAGTATCATAAATATCAATGGTAGCATTTCTTCGATATGGCATAAATAGAAGCTCCTCATCAGTATGACATACACTATCTCTTTGGTACTCACTTGCCCAAGATTCTAAACTTCTATATAATTCTTCTATGGGCATAGTTTCGGGGTTGATAGTGAAGTGTTCAAAATTCAAGCCACATCCTGTTGAGTTCTGTGCAGTGATTTTTGTCAAAGTTGTTGTATGTACCCCATAACAAGCATTTGACAAGAAATCCCCAAAAAAGCCTGTGTAATAACTCATGGCAGAGGGTGCAGTATTTCCAATAGAGCTAGTCACAATACCATCCCCATTCTCATTGATTTCAAAAGTATGATACTTCGTAATTGGTGCATCATAGTACATAACCATCACACGATTTTCATCAATTTGAGCTATCCCACTCAGGTAATTATAACCTGAACCCTCTAGGCTTATATCTGTAAAAATATTACCTAGCTCTTTAGTTGCAGTATCCCACTCAATAAGCTTAAAGTAAGCATGGGTAGGGTCAGTGCTGTCAGAACTTGGGTAAAAAACAGCAATTAGATTATCTCTTACTTTTTTTATACTGCCGTAGCTACTGCTATTGTAATTATTTCCTAGATCGAGCCCCTGGGTAACTGCCCAAAGCTTTGTTGCTGAATCATATTTGTGGACTTCCATCAATAGTGAGGATGTTGAAACATACCTATAATTGATAAAAGTGTCCTCATCTATTCTACAAGGTCTATTTCCTACATATGCATCCTCGTAGCCACTTGCACTCATTGTCAAAATTGCACTGCCATCAATATCGATGTTTGATGGATATACTTTCCCATCACCTCCGATAGACAGGTAATCACCCTCTTTTACTGCAATATTCCCAGTATTGACTGGTAATATTGCCACACCTGATGATGCACCATTAACATTGCTTTTGATGGCTTTGCTTAGGATTTGACTTAATAACGCCATTTGTTCCATTACGCTACGTCCTTTCCGATTAATCGGTCGTTGCTATCATAAATAAATGTGATAGTTTTTATGATAGTTACACCGTCTATATCTGTGTAAGTAGTTGTATTTAGTGTAGAATTTGCATTATAGGCAAAACTACAAATCGTTCCATTACCATAAGTCATACTAGTTATCTCGTCTTCACTGTTATAGCTGATATTGGTAATGTTCACACCTTTTAGAAATTCTTCCGTGATTTCTGCCAATGTGTTTGAACTAAAAGGCAAAGCTGTATAGGTACTTACTCCGTCACCTAATTTAAACCGATGAGTATCAAACTCAACTGCTAGTTCCCCTGCCTCTAAAATAGGGTTTTTAAACTCCCAATTCACCTTACTGTCTCTCCTTAATTGTATCGTCTGCGCCATTACGCACCTCCCCCATCTAAAATTAAAGCATCTATGGTAAAGGCATTTCCACCGTCAATCACTTGAGCCAAGCTTAAATTTGTAATATTTTCCCAATTTAAGCTTGGCTCATCGGTATTGCCGTCACTATTTGAAAGAAATCTATCCTCACCATAGGCTACTGTATCCCCCAAAGCATATCCACCAACATATTCACTATCCCAGACACCTTTATAATTTGAGGCACTTAATGCGATATTTTTCGCTTCTACTGCTTCATCTTTTATAGACTCTGTTTCATTTCTGATAATGATGGTTTCATCTTTTATTCTGTCCATATCTTCAATCCCATCATCAACGATTGTTTCTGTATTGCTCTCTATTTGGTTCATACTGACACTTTCTGTATTGATTTGAACTGCAAGTTCATTCAACTCTTCACCCATTGTCTGCATCTGTGGTACAAAATCAGCATTCATAGAATTCATAAATGGGTGTACAGCGTTTGCGAATTCCTGCTCATTTTGTGTTGCTTTATCTGGGATTACTCCGCTATATCCACTCGGTAGTGTTATTTCTTGTGTTATTGCCATTAAATTACTCCTATTATTTTCATTGAAGTTTTGATTTTTACATTATTTTCAATTGGAAATTCTATATCTTCGATATACCCAATTGTCACCATTTCAGACAAATCCTCTTCTGTGGTCGGAATCCAAAGTATATTTTTATTTATGATTTTTCTCATATTTATTTTTCTCATATTATACTCCCCCCTATCAAAAATGACATCTGCATCAAACTCCTCAATCGTCCCATATCGTAGAATTTTTGGAAAACCCGTATATTCATCTATTTGTATTTTTGCAGTTGATCGAATTTTTGAGGTTGCCCCCAAGAGAGTGAGACCCATATTTTTGCTACGACCCATCAGCAGACTTCCAATCTTGACCGCTCCTGTAAAAGTGAGCTTCAAAGTTGCCAGTGGCAAATAAGGCAAAGTTGCATTAATGAATTTTTCTCTATATGCCACTGGCTCATAAAAATACTCAGCAAAATCAACACACCCAATATCTACAGATTGAATCAATTCACTCACTACTATTTCACTGGTATTATTATCTATTAACTCCAGTAAACAACTAGTGAAGTCAAGATTTACACCTGCAATCGTGGTCAACCTACTAAAGTCAAACTCCAATATAACATCTGTTCCTGTACTCTGGTCGCCGATATTTTCATCAGTTTCAAGGTACTTGTACTCGTTTTTTGCCCCATACTTTGCCCATTTATCGGGGTTCAATGGTGGAGGCATATTTGAATTGTCAGTACCCGTACACCTATACACAACAAATGTATCAGGACAAAAGACATAATCTCCAGCCTGGTAAACCGTACTGTCATTCCAAACCTCATACCCCTCATCATCGAAACCTACCGATGAAATAGGCAATTGATAATATGTTTTGGTGCAAGTGGCTTGTTCTTGAGCTGAAACTTTTTCAACTGTTTGTGCTTCGCAATATCTCACGAGGCTATCCTGCTCTCACGAGTATTATATTCAATTTTTTTCTGCATTTTTTGATTTTGCTCTCTTAGACTTTGTACTTCCAAAATCAAATTGCGAATGAGTTTGGCGATTTTTTCGCCACCTAAAGGGTCATTTGGGTTTTTCAGAGGTATTACAGCCTCACTATATCCTGCCTCCCCAATAAGCCCCATAGTTGGAGCAGTCACAATTCCACCATCGGCGAAAGCCTTATATGATGTCCCTTCGTTTCTAGCTATCGAACTTGCCATTGTTCTATCTTGTCCAGAATATACAACCTTCCCTGAACTGTCCTTAACAGAGAAGCCTATAGAGCTAGAAGTGGTAGTTCTAGCTACAGCTTTTGCTTGAGCAATCTGGGCTTCTAAATTGGAAATAATATTACTAGTTTTTACATTCTTTTCTTGTACTGCGTTAATTATTTGTGCATACCATTGAGCATTACTGCTAGTCAGCATCTGTATGTTACTGACAATAGGTAAGTTAGCTAATTCTAACTCTGTCAATCCTAGGTTCTCATCTCTCAAGCCCTGCAATTGCAGAATAGTATCAGCTTTCAAACTATCTACACTTTGAGTAATTGGAAGATTTGAAATCTCTAACTCTTTCAAAGTTATACTACTTTCCTGTAAAGCCTCCAGCTGTCTAATAGTCTCGTTTTTTAAAACTGAGATAGAATCCTGTACAGTCAATTGCCCTGATTCCAATTCTAGCTTATCAAACTCATTCGCAATTTTTTTATAGGTATATTCATAATTTGCTCGACTAGTAGCAGTTTCTTTCAAGCTATCTAAATAAGTTTTTGCACTAGTTTTTGCCGTATCAGAAAAAACTTTCATACCCTCGTAATTTTTTTCTGATACGGCACTTAAAAGATTATTGAAATTGTTTGTGAAATTAGAGCTTAATTTTATGGTGTCATTAACACTTTCATAATAATCTACTCTCATGTCATTTGCAAAATCTTTAAAATTTCCTAGCACATCATCTATAATTTTACTGTTATCTTTTAATTTTGAAAGATTTTCTTCATACTTTTTCAAAATACTAGATTGCTTATCCTCGATGCTCTCAGGTTCGGGGGTTTTGCCTGAAATTTCATCTATGCTCTTTGAGATTGAGAGATTGACACTCTCATAACTATCATTGATAGATTGAATAGAATCTTTTGTTTTCTCCAAAACAGATAGGCTCTCTTTATGTTTTTCTAGAATTGCAGATTGAACTAATTCTAGGTCTTCGTAAGAGGTGATATTCATATTAATGTCTATTTTTTTGCCCAAAATATCATCTATGCTCTTTGAAATAGAGAGATTGACACTCTCGTAAGTGTCACGAATTCGCTCAATATCATTATTCAGTTGCTTTGCAAACTCTTCATTAGCCTCCCGTTTTGCTTCAAGCTCCTCTTCTATTGCTTTGAGTTCTGTAACATTTTTTTCATTGATTGCAACTTCTAATGCTTCTGTTGCAATCAAACTATCCATCATTCCATCTCGTAGATTGTTCCACCTTGTGATGGTTTCGGGGTCTGTCGCTCTACCAATTGCATTCTCATATTCATCTTCAAATTTACTGAGTGAACTCAAATCTAACTTCGCAAACGGGTCAACATCCCCTATTAATCCATCCAATGTTCTACTAGACTGCTTTGAAAGAATAGCCAATCTAGCAATTCCTTCAGTACCAAAAAGCTCTATTTGGTTTGCTGTTTCTGCAGTATTTGATGCAATAGATAAGTTATGAGCTATCTTTGCTTTTAGTTCATCATCGAAGTTCTTTTGAATCTCATCCTGTACATCTCGCCTAGCCTGTACCTCTGCATCGAGATTCTCGGTAACTGCTTTAGATGCTACGGAGATGCTTATTAAAGCATCTCCTAACCTGTCCCAATTTGCCACTAATCCAGGGTCATCAGTCCCTTCTAGCACCTCATTGTATCTCTGGAAGAAGTTTGATACATTCAAATCTATGTCTGAGTATTGTACACCCAACTCACCCTTGATTGAAGCATATATCTCTTTTGATTGTTGATGTTTTGCTTCTAAAAGCTCCAAACCATCAAGTCCATAGAGTTCAAACTTTTGTTGAGTTGCTACTAAATCATCAGCTAACTTCCGCTCTTCTGCTAGTCTATCATCATTCGCTTGTTGTCTAATATCGATTGCATCTTGCTCAGCACTTCTTTGGTCAGTGAAAGTCTGTGTGTACTGTTGTGCAGTTAAAGCCCCATTAGAAACACTTTTGCTCAAGCTGTCCTGTTGAGCTGTGAGTTTAGCAAAAGGGTCTGCTAGGGCGTAAAGAGTTCCAAGGAGTTTCTCTTGTTCTGCTAGATACTCAGATGAATCCCCCTGCTCCATCATACTACGAACTTCATCTAGTTGGTTTTGATTCATATCCTCGAAATTTATATTTGATAACTCTTGAAGATGTGAGATGCCAGACTTTGTCGTCTCTACTAGGTTTTTAAAACCGTCATTAGTGCTTGGGATTGTCAAACCTAAATCAGCAAATAATTTCTCTGACTTTTTTAGTTCTAATTGGTACTGCTCATCAGCACTGAAAAAGTTCTGGATATAGGATTGATGCCCTTGAGCCAAAGCTTCAAGACTTCCAGCCCCCTCTATCAGACTTTGAGTGACTTGAATAGCCGTAGCTCCTATATTTTGCAGTCCGAACTGCAAATCCATCAACCCTACATAAGTATCTCTCAACTCAATAGCAGTACCTCGAAAGCCTTCTATTATTCCATTTATCCCTTGATTTCCTTGAACATTCAGCATTGAAGATTGTAAAGTACTGAAAGCTACATCTCCTTGACTCGCCACTTCTGTCAAATCTGCAACTTCTATATTAAGCTTCTCTAACTGATATTCAGCTTGTTCATAACCAGTAGCTACTCTTGAAACTGTGGTATAATAACTTTCACCAATATCTTTGAACCTGTTTAGTTCAGGCATTGATAGTTCAGCCATACCATCAAGTGCAGCACCAATTGTACCACTTAATAGTGATTTTATCTCTGCTTCAGTTTTGTCTTTGAAGTCTAACATCCCCAAATCTACCACATAATCATCAAGTGCCGTTTCAACCCCTGCAATATCCAAAGATTGAGCTGTGTCAAGAATTGACTGATAGCCTGTTGAAATGATATTTGAGAGGTCAGTGGCTATTGATTGATTTTCAAGTTCAAACTTCTTCACATTATCTTTTGTTGAACTAACTAACCCCCCTAGAAAACTACTCTTTGTACTAGTATGTTGGTATGCTTGAACATCGACTGCTCCAACAAAGTCATCTATCAGTTGCTCACCAAAAACCAAACCACTATGAACCAGAGTTGTTTTTGAACTTGCAAGGGCATTTCCAACTCCAGCAATCAAATCATTTGCAAAACCTAGCCCCATAGCATCAAATTGACTCGTAAAAGGAGATAGTGCCATTTGGAAAGTATCATTTTGACCAAACCCACTCATAGATTCAGTATATCCTGCCCCCGTTAATGATGGATCAACTGATAGTGAAATAGCCATCTGTGAGAAATTCTTATCCATGTTTTCTAAGTGTTGCAACATTTTAGAAGTATAAGCTAAATGTGGATTCATAACATCATTTAGTATTGCCATACTATCCACGATTGCAGTATTGCTCTCATTTAGATTTGTTTCAAGCTCAATGGTATCTGTCAAAAGCCCCGAAATGATGTCACCACCATATCCTACTGCCATAGCATACGGATTACCACTACTTTTTAAGCCATCTCTCAATGCACCACTTTCAGTATAGTTCGTGACACTTTGACCGAAATCTCCCGTTTTTGCAAAGTCTGATGATATAGAACTCATTGCAGATTGAAACTCTTTTGATAAAACTGCACCAAAATCATCAAGTTCAATTTTGTTAAGTCCATTTTGAAAAACATCGATAATTTTCTCAAATGGAGTTTTTAGATTAAAATATAGCTGATTCTCAACCTCTTTTAATTTGCCTTTATCTAAATGTGGTTCGAGTTTAATTATAGTATCAGCAACTTCTAATTTTTTAAGCTCTTGTGTGGCACTAGATGTACCTAATATTGTTAGATATTGTTTCTTAGCTTCATAAATCTCTTTTTGTCGCTTAATCTCATCTTCGACTTTTTTATCATTGATTTGTTTCTGCTTATTAGCCTCTGTTTTTTGCAAATCAGTAATTTTTTCACCGTAAATTTGTGAAACTTGGAAAAGTGCTTTTTGACGAGCTTCCTCATTGTTAATAGATTTTTGAATATTTACGACTTGGCTATCAAGGGATTTTTTCGCCTTTTCGTACTCATTCAAAAATTTACCATCATGTAGATTTTGGATTTTTAATATAGCTTTTTGTTCTGCTTCTGCTCGTTTTTCAAGCTCTTTATTCATAGCTTCTGTGGCTTTTGCTTGAGCTTCTACTTTTTCATCTTCAGCTTCTTTATACTTATCTCGCATATCTGCATAGCTTTTAGAGTGTCGAGATTGAATATCTTTTACTGTTTTTTCAGACTCTTTTCTGGTTTTAATTTCATTTTGTAGGTAGATATTATACTTTTCATTAATAGAATCACTAAGAGGCTTGTTAAGTTTAGCCCAATTTTTAGCAATATCGTTATTTGTTTCTCTGTCTAATTTTCTAATTTGTGCATTATATTTCAGTTGATTATTAAGCATTACAGTTA
Organism: Campylobacterales bacterium; assembly: GCA_029932985.1. Classification (GTDB taxonomy): domain Bacteria; phylum Campylobacterota; class Campylobacteria; order Campylobacterales; family JAOZPA01; genus JAOZPA01. The sequence continues at coordinate 21,184 of JAOZPA010000013.1, read as the reverse complement.
ATTTATTTTGCAGGTCGATGGCATCCTGACCACTCACATCAAAACTAAAGGATTGCTTTTGCTTCAGTTCTAGCTTTGTAAACTCTATGGCTAATTTGCTGATTGCCATTTGCCCTGCTATCCAAAGCATTTCAAATCCAGCAATTGCTTTTTTGATAGGCGACATAAATAGGCTGAGTGCAGAAACTGTACGACCCCCTACATCCTCAATAGTTATTCCCCAAAAAGCCAAGTCATCTTTATTCCCTAGAACTTTATCACTTAATTGCTGAAAAGAATCTGCTGATGCATCTATCCATCCTAGATTATTCGACACCTCCAGGAATTCTTGCCCAACTTTGGCATAAGTTGTTGATATTTGCTGACCTATTTCATCAATCTTTGTAGAGCCAAGAGCCTCAAACCGCTCATTCACTCCCATAGTCACATCGTCTAGTATGGTCATTTTGTCAGCTAGACTCATACTAGCTATATCAACCATTCCTAGCTTTTGCTCAAGAATATCTACTATATACCCCTGAGCTTCGCCCGAGGAATTTAACATTGTTAAATTGTTTACGAATTCTTCTACTGATTCATTAGGGAAAGCTCTCCCCAATGCTTTACTCATATTCATTATTTTTTCTGTTTCTTGTGTTGATAGTCCAGCACTTAGGGCGGTTTGAGCATATCCAGCTTCAACAATAGTCAAAGAATCTGTTAGCTCTCTTTGAGCAGTCGTCAAAAGTGCGGTTTGTTGTTCATATTCTGCACCTTTCACAATTGCAAGACCCATCGCACCTGTAACCGCCACAATCCCAACTCCAAGAGTAGTCCAAACTCCAGTCATATCGAAGCCACTTCTTGTAGTATTATCCAAGCTAGAACCTAGATTATCAGTACAAGAAGTGGCTTCACAAGCATTTTGACCAACATCTTCTATATTTGTACTCAAACTATCAAGCTCATTACTTCCCGAAACATCTATATCAACATTTAAATTTCTATCTTGAAGTTCCGTGAGTGTTGTTTGAAGTGCAGATATCTCTGATTGATTAACACTAGTATTAACACTTATATTGCTATTTTGTAGGTCGGTTAGGGTACTTTGTACCCCTTGAAGTTGTGAAGAGTTGACATCTATATTGATAGATGAAGCTCTTTGAAGATTTTGAAGAGATTGAGAAGTAGTAGAGCTGTTTCTGTCTAAACTTATAACTTGTTGGTTAAGATTTTCGAGTTCGCCTGTTTGGGCATTTACTCTTATTCTTATTTGGACATCATTTTGCATTTTTCATCTCCTCCTTTCGTATTTCTAATTTTAAAATGACTAACACTTCATAGGTTGCAATTGGGTCTAGTTTGTATTGTTTGCAAAAATCTTTTACAAATTTATAGCTCTTCACCTCGGTGTCGATAAAAAAGAGTTGTATAATTAAAAACTCTTCTTTATCTTCTAGAAATATATAGCCTCTTTCTATTAAGTAGTTTTTATCATCTTCGTCTCTAGGTTTTATATCACCGCCATTTTTAATATTCTGACTGATATATTTTTTTAACCTATCTACTTTTTTTTAGCAGATTCTCTCATCTCATTGTTTAGGTCATTTATCATATTGAAGATATCGAAATTTTCATCTGCTTCTTCTATCATCTCATCTATCTTTTCACCAACGATGTTTTTTGCAAAATATTCCAATTGGATTCTCTTACTATCACTATTAGCGAATTTGCTGTCTCTCGTATCTCTTACCTCATTCAGCATAGATTCATTTTGCTTTGATGTCATCTCTTTCAATGTATATTTTTTTACATCGCCATTTATAAATTCAAACTCAAACTCTATCTTTTTTCTATTTTTTGCTCCGAAAACCATTGTTGCCATTTTTTTTCCTTTAAATTGTGTATTCTAATGCGAAATTATCATCGCCATTTATAGGTAGCAGAATATAGCTTTTTTCTGTCGCTAAAGTGCCGTCATTGTCGCTTGTATCTATGCCATCACATACCGCTTTCGGGGCTGTGAATTTCCATTTTGTATTTCCAGCTGCATCTTTAAAAAGCACTTCTATGTTAATAGGAGTATTAGCCAGAAAATCGGCATAACCCTTTTGTTTATCTGCACTATCACGAGCTTTTACTTTAATCGTCGGTTTTATATCTGCGATGTAATATTCATTACTCATTGTGCTTTTTATTTGCTTCGCTTCTGAGCTTAACTCGAAACTAAAACTTTCAACATCTATTTCATTTCCACCTTCTGAATAGGCAGATATAGAATCCATCAAAACAAAACTTGGAGTAGGAGCGAACGGAATCTCAAAGTCTGCTTCACCGATATTTTTTTCCACCACAGCGGTCAAACAACCACTTATGGCAAATTTAGCCTCTACTCTATCGCCTATATTTGCACTTAGACTTATATTTGCCACACCGCCATTACCTTGGTGTGTTTCTCTAGCCGTAACCAAATCATAAGAGATTTTTGTATTATTGCTCGTTTGGGGGGTGTATTTATGCCCAGTTGTATCAATATCCTCTTTTAAAAATCCACAAGCCAAGATAGGAATTTCAAACTCCAAACCAGTAGTCAGAAAACCAGCGATTTCAAAAGGCAATCTTGCAAAATCTCCAACTTGAAGTTTTTGCTGACTCCCTCTGTACGGGGTCATTGGATGAAACTCTATAGAATCATACTCAGGTTTTGAAATCAGTACACCTTCACTATATACAGGTGTATCTGTGTCAATTCTGCCACTCGTCTCAATCTTTAGCTTTATTCCACTTTTCGATAAAATTAAACTCATCTCTTCCTCCCTAAAAAAATATTTTTTCGACCACGTGTATCAATCCAAGTCGGTCAAAAATGAAAAAAACAAATCCTCCAATTGCCCAATTTCTGATATTTGAAATTATTTTCTTAATATCTTGCATATCGCTATGTAGTCTTTCAATTATCGGCGTTGTGGACGCTCTAACTCTCTCAAGCTCTTCCACTCTTCTATTTACATTTATGACATCTGAAATTATTCTCTTAATTTTCTCTTCATCTGAAATATTTTTTTCCAGAATATCTTTGACTTGATGCTCTATATTATATAGCCTTTTTTCATCATCGTTCAAATTATCTCCTTTTCTCTTGTCAGTTTCATTTTATACACAAATAGATTATTTTTAAAATCAACCAAATCTACATTTTGACAATCAAACTTATCACCATCTAGCCTTTTCGTGATAATATCTATCAAGTCTCTGTCAATTTTCTCAAAGCTTTGTTGAGAGTTTTTTAGAGATTTGACGACTAGATACACGGCGAAAGTGAATTTACCTCTATTTGCCCTAGTTCTAGCAAAAGATTCAAAAACGAGATAATAGCCAGAACTGTTTATGTCTCTCTGTTTATCTAGTAAAACCAAATCTTCTGCAAAGATATCTTTAAGCTCTAGTATCATACTAGCTATCAAATCACACTCTCCCTATTACTTACTATCACTTTAGAAGCGAAACTATCACTCTCCACACCATCTTCAATCACTATCACAGGAGCTAAATCAAAAGCTTTTAAAGCTATTTTATAATTTGCAACTTCACTTTCATCAACACCTATTTTCATGAGCAACAGAAACCTATAATATGCAATATCAATCAAATATGCCTCAGCTAAATTTTTATCTCCAACGATTTCAGTAGCTTCATCAAGTGCAAATTGCAATTCAGAAACAATAATTTCATTTTCGTTACTTAGTCCAGCCTTAGCCCTAAGTTGAAGCTTTTCTATCTTTGTCATTTATCTTATCATTCAGAGCTCTTAGCTCTTAGCTCTTCATATATAGTTTCTATAGTTTTATTCAAAATCTCAACCTCTTTTTCAAGCACCTCTATTTTTTCTTCAGCTTTTTTCAATCTTGTTACGGGAAGCTCATCTTTTTTTGCAACTTTCTCTTTTACTTCTTTTGCAGATTTTCTATTTCTTGCTTCCACTATACTGTCCCATCGCTAGAGAAGGCTAATTGCCAAAGCCCGTAACCAACATTATCCATACTATCAACTCCATATCGAAATTCTTTTCTCATAAATACACTCTCATCATCAGGTTTATTCATGGCTTGGAATTTCATATCTTTTGTAATTTGCAAAATAAACGGTTTGAGCACACTTCTAGTATCCAACAGATACCAACCTGTAGCAGATGTTAGGTAATCGCAAACCATATAACCTGCTAAACCTTTTGTAGGATTACTAGCTCCATTTGCTAATCTATCTTGAATTAAAATCTCAATAGCAACTTGCTCCAATTCTGGGGGAACTACTAGAATGTCGGGTTTAATCCTGAGAGGTTTGCCAGTATCACTCACTATTCCTCTCATTTCTGCTCTGTACTCTAAAAAGCTATCTCTATTTAGAACTTTTGTACCTTTATTAGAAAATTCACTACCTCCAATATCGTGATCAGTTGCAAAAAATGTTTTGCCATCGAAACAAACACCGTTTGTTTCTAGTAGAGGAAAGACAAGTTCGTCGTAGTGAGTTACCGCCCCTTCCGCTAAACTTGTGACTCGGGGTTTCACAATACCTAATCTATCAAACTCAATATCATCACGACTTACACCTATTGTCACTTCGTAATCTTTTTTAGAAATAGAATACTTATGGGCTGCTAAATCCCTTATAACTCTATCTCCTATCCATTCTCTCATTTTTGGAAAATCACCAAGCCATCCATAATCAATTGTTGTATTATTTCCTGCTCGAATCGTTGTAGCTATTTTTGCGTAATCTACATCTTTGATTAAGTTTCTGTAAGTATCGTCAAAAATCTTGCTAAGCCCTTTTGATAGAGCTATTAGATTTGTACCATTTACTATCATTTTTCCACCTCAATACCAAGCTGTCTATTTACCTCTATTTCTGCACTAGATAGTTCATCTTGTTTTTTCCCATCTTGTCTTGTTTCTTTTCCTAAATGCTTTAAATCTTTTTTATTAAGCTCTAAAAAATCATTTAACATTTTTTCATCAAGACTAAAAGCAAACTCTCTTTTGTTTGGTTGCAATTCACCAGCTTTTATCGCTGTTTCAATTTTTTGTTTTTTTATGTCAGCCAAAAGCTTATCATTGTTCTCTTTTAAAATTTGTATCTCTTTTTTTAGTGAAATCTCTCTATCTGTTTTTTTATCCATTCTTTTACTCTCCTTTTTATTCAGTGACTTATTTAGCAAATTTGGCTTATTTACTAGCCCCACGCTATCGATCATCAAAACTTCTCTATTATCGCTATTTCTGTCCATCACTAAAGCTGGAGAGATATAGCGATAATGGTTATTTTCCACTTGCTCTTTTCCTACATTAGTTAAAGTAAGAGTTGCATAGATTCCATCTTTTCTAACCTCAAAGGTTTTGATGTCAAACCATCCACTCGCCTTTCCACCATAATGCTCCTCTTCTAGCACTATATCTATTCCTGCTTCTTTTGTTCTAGCTACTACACTATTTCCATCAATCCTATAGGTTCTGCCATCATATCCTGTCACATCTCCAACGGGGCAAATTTTGATTTTTTCCTTCTCTTTGAAGTTCATCTCTACTAATAAAAATGTTTGCTTATTCAACATACCTCCTTTAAAAAATAAATTACGAAATTATACCACGGGTTCAAAAGTTATTTTATTCAATATTTGAATAAAATATCAACAAATTCTGCTGTAAAATATTACAAGCATTTTAAAAAGGGAGATACCGTGAAAAATAAAAAAGCAGAGATAAATAAACGATTAGCAAAACAAAGCTATATAATAGGAAAAAATATAACAGAGATAGCAACAGCCCTGAAAATAACTAGAAACACGGTATATAACTATAAAAATGCAGATTTCAAAGTTGGAATCGACTGGGATGAACTGAGATTTGTAAAAAGTGCAGACACTAAAGATTTAGAGAAAAAAGAGAAAGAGTTTATTTATACTCTTATTAAAAATTTTGAAGATGCATTAGAAGAAGTTCAAAAAATAGAAGATTCAGAAACAAAATTAAATATGCTAACTAGATATGTAAATACTTACTACAAAATAAAAATGAACAACAAAGAGGATTGCAAAGTTCAAAAAGCAAAAATTGCCACAGATACTGTTTTTGCAATTTCAGAAATTGCATTAAAACAAGACAATATAAGTGCTGTTGATTTTTTATCACAAAATGCTGACCTAATCATACAAGCGATTATTTGATCTGTAAGGTATTTTACAGATATTCTATCGTTTGGATAAAGATTATTGATTCTCAACGATTTTAAACACTTTTTAAACGGTACTAAATGGCAACTAAAGAAGAGATACAAAAATTAAGAGAAAGATTATTAAATTTACCAAAGCTGAATGACAAAGGAAGAGATGAGAGAGTCAGAAAATCAAAAAAAGATTTTTTCTTTTTTATCAAAACTTATTTTCCTCACTATATAGACAAAGTAATCTTAGAAGAGGGTGAAACTTCTAAATTTCGAGATTATATCCACAAAAATATAACATCGTTATTTAAAGACTACAAGCACTTAGAGTTTTTAGCATATCGTGGGAGTGCGAAAACAACTACTATTTCAAGGCTTTATCCCCTGTGGAAATTAGCAAAAAGAGAGACAAAATTCACTATTCTCGTCTCGGATACAATAGACATTTCAATAGATAATCTTCTCTCAATTAAAATAGAGATAGTGAGAAATCAAAATTACAGATATGACTTTGATATATCCGAGGGTGCAACTTGGCAGACGGAGCAGGTCACCATAAATATAGAAAAAAAATTGATAAAAATAAAAGCTTATGGAAGTGGCAAAAGAATCAGAGGTGCAAACTTTTTAGGCTCTCGTCCAGATCTCATAATTCTAGATGATATAGAAAATGATGAGAATGTGGAAAGCAAAAGGCAAAGGGATAAGTTATTCAATTGGTTTAAAAAAGCTATTCTGAAACTGCCCGAAAGAACAAAAACTTATGAGCTATTGGTTATTGGGACAATTTTGCATCACGACTCAGTCCTCAAAAGAATCGAAAAAAGGAAAGATTTCCATACTGTTAATTTTCCACTCGTAATCTCTTTTCCAAGACACCTAGAAGCATGGCATAGATTATTTAAACTCGACATAAAAGAGGCTAGGAAACAATATAAAAAGAGAAAAATCTATTATGATACTGACTTTGTACTAGACGATACAAGAGTAAATAAATTTGATGTGATGATGGAGTATTTTGAGGATAAAGACTCTTTTATGTCCGAGCTTCAAAACACACCTTTATCAAAAGAGTCTTTGATTTTTGCAAATTACAAAACTTATTCTCTTTTACCTTTGAAAATAGACGCTTTTTTTATCGCCGTTGACCCAAGTTTAGGCAAAAGTAAAAAAGGTGATTATTTTGGTTTAGGATATATAGCATATTCAAAAGAGGAAAAAAGATTTTATTGTAATATCAATGGTTTTAAAATCCCTGCAATTGATATGATTCCAAAAATTATAGACCTATATATCAAGCTTTCAAAACAAGCTCCCACTACTTTGGCGATTGAAACCGTGGCTTTTCAAGATTTCTATAAAGATACTGTTAAGCTTTTTGCTAAATCTTCGGATATTCATATTCCGATAATTGAAATAAAAAATACAAGCTCAAAAGAGGGTAGAATTCAGTCTATCGCTCCACTCGTGCGAGACCATACTTTTGTATATCACACTTCAAATATAATTATGTTTGAAGAGTTAGATACTTACCCAAAATCCCCTCACGATGATTTATTGGACACAAATGAGATGGCTTATCGGTGTTTTAGTGGGCGAAATAAATTTGATTTCAATCTTGTCAAAAATGCTTTAAAAAATTACAAATTTCTAAATAAAAATAAAGGCAATAAATATGCTTAGAGAGATATTGGCAAAAATAGGTCAAAAACTTACAAAACCAATACTTATGCAAAGAAGCTCTATCCAAAGTGGATATGAGGGGATAAGTATCAAAGATGTTAAATATATACTTCAAAATGAGATTTTAGATGAGTTAATTCCACTTTATTATCTTATGCTCCAAAGAGATTTACATCTAGCTTCAGAGATAAATAAAAGAAAAATGCAACTTTTAACCATCCCCTATAAAATAGAGGGAAATAAAAAAGAGTTTGTTCAAAAAATACTAGATGATGAGAATACAGATTATTTTACTTTATTTCAAGAGCTTACGAGTGCTATTCCTTACGGATTCAGCATTATAGACCTTATTTGGGATGTCAAAGAGATAGATGGATTGAGCTATTTTATACCAACATCTTTTAATCAAATCTCTCAAAGATTTATTTATAGTGATAGTGGAGAGAAAGCGGAACTTGGCAAAACACTAGATCATTTATATATGTATCAAAATAGCAAAAAAAAATTAATCAAAAGTTTTGACCCAAGAAAATTTTTGATTCATTTGCACAAAACAGATACAGGACATATCACAGATTATGCACTTTTGTACAAGGTAGCTTGGTTTGTGGTTTTAAAGCATTCAGCAATTTCAAACAATATGAATTATTTTGATACTTTAGGAGTTCCACCTCTTATTGTTAATTACAATTCAGACAGCAGTGACGAAATAAACTATATTTTAAATCAAGCTCTATCTCTTAAATCAAATAGTGTAGGTGTTTTTCCAAAGGAGGCTGTACTTAGCACAATTGAAGGAAAAGGCACAAAAGCGGATTTTATGGGGTTCATTGATTATTGTGATAAAAATATTTCTCATTATATATTAGGAAATACATTAGCTGGAGACAATTCTCAAGGTGGAAGTTATGCACTTGGCAAAGTCCATGAAAATATAAAAGAGCAATATAGGGCTTTCGATGCAAGGTTATATGAAAAAACATTTACAAGCTTTTTAAACAGAATCCTAGAGATGAATTTCAAAGATGAAAAGGTTAAATTTAGCTTCATATTAGAAGCAAGTGAGGATTTAGAAAAGCTGAGTGTGGTTTATAAAAATTTAACTGATTCGGGTTTTGTAATTCCAGCAGAGCATATATCTAAAGTTTTTAATATTCCAAATGTGGGTAAAAAAGAGATAGAGCCAAATAGTAAAAAGTTTAATTCTAAAAGCAAAATCCTACCAACTGACAAAATAGAGGCAGAGATTAACAATCTTGATACAAAAAAGATAGATAATAATATAAAAAAGATAGTGGATAGTTTGATTTTAAAAGCAAATAGCTATGAGGAAGTTTATCAGAATATTTTAAAAAATTATCCTGATATAGATATTAAAGACATGGAAGAGGTATTGAGTAGTTATATTGCGAACTCTAATCTACAAGGTTTTATAGATGCAGATTGATTTTGACCAAAAACCAAAAGAGGCGATAAAATATTTAAAAAACAAAGGTTATAATTTAACATTCAACTATGAAGAGATGTTGCATGAAGCCCACCATAAGGCTTTTACTGTTGCGAAAATAACAAAATTAGATCTATTGAAAGATATTCATAAATCTTTGGACAAAGCTAGGCAAAGTGGAATTCCCTTTGAGCAGTGGAAAAAAGAGATTGTCCCAACTCTTCAAAAAAAGAGTTGGTGGGGGGGGCAAAAACTTACCGACCCAAAGACTGGAGAGAAAAAAGATGTTTATATCGGCTCTAATCGATTAAAAACTATATTTTACACAAATGCTAGAGTGAGCTACAATGTTGGTCGAGCTACACATCAATATTCACTGCCAAATGCCAAATATTTGAGATATATTGCCATACTTGATAGCAAAACTAGAAAATCTCATAAAAAATTACACGGTCTAGTAATGCACAGGGATAGCCCGTTTTGGAAAAAAAACTATCCTCAAAATGGGTGGAATTGCAGATGTAGCACTCAAGCTTATTCGCTTGAGCAGGTCACAGAGAGAGGGTGGAATATCAGGGAGTATCACAAAGATATAGCTGATGATGATTGGGCTTATGATACTAGAAAGGGGAGTGATACTTTTAATATCTACGAGCAGAAGATAAAAACTTTGCCCACGTCACTTAAGCAGGTGGCCCTAAAAGAAAAAGAGGTGACTAAATTAATATTAGATAGTTTTGAAAAAGCTCCACTTGAGATGAAAGAGAAGATTTTAAAATCTCCACCCGTAGTAAAAATAGACCCAAAAATGGGACTACTAGGAGGGTTTAATCCAAAAACTAAAGAGATTAAATTTAAAGTTCCTCCAGCTCCATTTGTGGTTAGGCACGAAACGGGGCATTTTTTGGATAATATAAGTGACAATCTAGCTTTAGATAAAGCTTTTTATGCAACTTTAGTAAATAATCAAATAAAACTTTTTAAGGCAAAAGAGAAGATAGAGGATATTCTATACTCTAGTGAATTGCACGATATAGCGGATAATGTAATTTTGCACGATATATTTTTCAACCTATCTCGTGGAAAAATAGGAGAGCCAACAAAATTATATCCGCCAAAAAGATTAGCTCAAGAGGTTTTTGCTAATTTATTTGAGATTTATACATCTGGAAACAAAAAAAGATTAGATATAATAAAAGAATATCTTCCTAAAATTTGGGAAGCATTTTTAAAACTATTGGAAAAAATCTAATGTTACCACCATACTACAACAAAACATATTCGAGTTACTATAGAAAATTTAAACAAAAAATGGCAGTGATTTTTATTTGGCTAGATAGTAAAAGCAAAGGAGAAGAGATTATGCAAAAAGCGATAGACAAAAACAAAGTTTTAACAAAAGAGGAGATTATAAAAGATTTTTTAGATGGAGACAAAAAGAGATTTGATGATTTTTTTAAGCAAGAGGGATTTAAAGAGATTTTGGAGCTAGGCGATGATTGAAATAGTGGGGATAGAAAGTCTGATAAGAGATTTAGAGGAGATTCAAAGAAGAAGTAATAATTTAGAGCCTATTCATAAAGAGATAGGAAATATGATTCTGAATGATATTGAGATGAGTTTTGAAGAATCCAAAAGCCCATTTGGTCAAGTATGGGCTAGAAATGTAGTAATTCCACCAAATAATCCAAATAAAAAACCCCTTATCAATAGCGGTATTTTGTCAACTTCATTTACCGTAAATGCGACGGCAAATGAAGTATCAGTAGGCACAAATTTAATTTATGCGGCTATTCATCAATTCGGTGGGAAAGCAGGGAAAAATAGAGGAGTAACAATACCAGCAAGACCATATTTGCCAGTATCTAGCAATGGTGAGCTAGAATCAAATCTGCAAAAAAACATCACCGACTATCTATATGAGATATTTAATCCCACACATTAACTAAATAGACTCTTTGTTTCTCTTTTCACTACTGCATATACTTGAGATACCGTTATATTATATTTATGTGCAAGAGTATGGTGATTATGGTTATTAAACTCTTGTCTTATTAGCATTTTATAGTCTGGGTGGATTTTTGGGATATATATAGAGCGACCACCATATTCTTTATATATCTTAGCCATACTTGCCCCATTTTGCAAATCACTTAGTATGTTTTCAAACATTATCTACCTTTCATATCATTTTACTAAGTCCAATTATAACTTTGGTAGCTTCAATCTTGCTTAGTAGCTCAAATTTTATATACCTCTCTTTGGTGATTCTATATATAAACTCCATCAAAGCTTTATCACTTTTATCTCTAGCTTTTTGATTCCACAACTCTTTTATTTTACTTAGTTGCATTTTAGAAGCAAAACCTTTACGAGTTTGTGGGGCTATCTGTTTATTGCTTAGGAAGTCGGTTAAGTTTATCAAATCTTCTATCGACAGAGTCGATGAACTTTTAACTTTGTAGTAGGTTTGCAAAAACTCTACCCAAGCAGTTCTATTATCTTTGTACAATTTCAAATATGTCTCTGAAATATGAATTTTCATCAATAGGTTTTTACGAAATGCTATCTGTTTAGTTGTCATTTTTTCTCCTTTTTCATACTATACAACTCTTACAACACTTAGCAAGAGTTGTAAGAGTTGTAAGAGTTGTAGCTATATCAGCTTATAATTAAAAAGCCTATTATTTATCTTTTCTATTTTCCAAAACTTATCAGTAAATACATCTAGTAAATCCCTAGCTGTCTTATCATCTTTTTTGAATCCCAACTTATCCAAGAAGTTAGTTTTACTTATCCCTTTAGGATTTTTACTCAAAATTTCCTTTCCCTTTTTTACAAATTCTTCCTCATCTTCACTCATCATTGCTATCTCTTCATCAATTTCACTCAGGTCTAAAGTTTTAGTATTTACTTTGTACCCACAGTTGGCGATTGGGTCTCTGTCATTTTCCACCTTGAGAGAAAACTGTATCTCATTTTCTGTTTTGGCTCTTTGTGTTATGGCATAGACATTGTCCGCAGATTTTGCAAAATCTCCGCTTCCATCTATCACTTTTCCGTTTTTTGTGGAATGGTGGAGCAAAATCACAGTTCCACCAGCTTCACGAATATCTTTACACAGCTCCATGAATTTTCTAACCTGCTTTGTATTGTGAATATCCACGAAGTCACGGGTGGAGTCAAAAAAGAAGATGCAATCTTTGTATCTTTTTCCAACAGCTCCAACTCGAATAGATTCCAAAAACTCTTCAGCTAATACTTTTAGGCTACCTTTTGAGAAATATTTGATAGATGAGTGCAATAGCAATTTATCAACACCTCTATCTTTTATCTGCCGTTTTGGATTGTCGAAATCAAGGTAAAATAGCTTTGCATTTTGATTACTCAACATTTTTAGCAATCCCAAACTCAACCAAGTTTTACCAGTGCTAGGTTTGCCGTAATATAAAGTGATGGACTCTTTGACTAAAAATCCATCTATCCACCATTCCGTAAGACTCTCGTCTAAATCCTCAATCTTGAGTGCATTTTTTTCAAAATCAAACATAGCAGTTTTGTACTTTATCGGTATAGTATGCTATTGCTTTCTCTCTGCTCATTCTCTTTGGCATTTTCTGATATAGCTCCATCGATTCGTCTAGCTCTATACTATTGTCTCTATTTGCCCTCTCTTTGCGAAGATATTTTTCTTCACCATAAGTTCCTAGACGTCTGTTTTTATTTTTACGAAATAGCCCATATTTATATATTAAGTTTTTTATTTCGTTTTCTGAAGCACCCCGTTCTATCGCTAGTGCGGCAATAGTAAATTTTTTTGTCCAATAGAACTTCTTTAGCCATATTACAATTTCTTTATTGTTATCAATAGATTCAATTTTTCTCTTGAATAGCCTGTATATCTTATGCTTTGATAGTAGTTTGCGAAGATACTCAACTGTTACACCATATTTTTTTGCAAGAGTTGCTGTATGTACACCTTTAAACCTATACTCATTATTCAAGACTCCTATATCAATATCTACTTTTACTCTTCTAATTCCATTCTTTCTCTTGCCTATGCCATTTTGGAAAATATATTCCTTTACCGCATTATTAGACACCTTACACATTTCACCTATATCCCCATGGCTTTTTCCCTTTTTCCAGTACTCCTCTTTTATCAAAGCCACAGATAAATTTATTGTTTTTTTCATCTCTTTCTCCTTGTTGTGATTTTTATCGCCCCCTCCAATGAGGAGGCTGTAAAAATCACATCCTGAAACTTATCTGCTCCCACTTATTATCAGATTCTCTTTTTTCATAGAAACGAACATAGCTCTTGCTTCCAACTATCATTATGGATTCATGTATTATATTCATTCCCTCTAGCCATTTGGCATTCTCTGTTTCTACATTTCGCAATGCCAATAGCTTTTTCACACTCATATTGCCCTTATTGTCCATATCAAAAGCACCCCTGACTATTGACAGTAGGGTTGAATTTTCCCCATTGCTAATCTCATCTAGTGCTTCATTTATCTTTATCTTGGCGATATTCATCTTTGTATCTTTTAGTTCTATCTTATCTTGTATAGATACTTGTACTTTTTGTTTGCCATCAAAACTTATCATCGTCAAACTTTTAGCACTACTAAAATCTACTTTTTTTACTCCGTATTTTTCTGCGACAACTTCGTAAAAAGCATATACTTCATTCAGGCTATCAATTTGAAAATCCTTTATTTCTTTTGATTTTTCCTTTGCCTTTTTCACCATATCTGCAACCGAACTATCCTCTAACTTATCTTCATCTTTTATATTTTGTATAGCTTTCCAGTCACCCTTTCTATCTCTCCAATGCTCTATGCCTTTTATCATCTCTACAACTGCCATATTTTATCCTTTAAATTTATTTTTATATCTCTTACTAGTAGCAAACTTGCCACCACCTCTTTTATTTTTAGCTTTTTTTCTAGTTGTGCCTCTACCTTTTTTGTAAAACTCTTTGTTTCCTATATAAGTCGCACCTTTGGGAGTTTTAACACTATTTATAAAACCATCGGGACGAAATATCAAACTCATAGCCCCAATCACACTCATCATTACTCTTTTATTCACTATTACTAGACTCATATTGCACCCCCGTTTCACTCATCTCTACCACTCTTATCTTTTCATATACTTTCCATGGATTTGGGTACTTTTTGTGAATTATTAGATTTATAGTAGCTTTACTCAGTCCAAATATCTTACCTATCTCTGATTGGCTCTTGATTTTTAAATATCTGTTAATTATACTAACTGCTCTAATGAATATCTCTTTATTTGTATTAAAGTCATAAACAAAGCCTCTATTTGCAGTAGGGGCTTTGACCCCTGTATCGCTTATCATTCTAAAGCTTCGATTTTCAAATATTTGTTTTTCATCTATAACTCTTATATATCCAGCTCTTAGCAGTGCAAATAGATATTTTTTAAGTGTGCTGTTATTAGGTTCAAGTATGATCAGAATATCTTTTACACAAAAGACCTTGTTTCTTCGTATGTATTCCCAAATTTTCTGCGACATAGGCTTTTTCCCCATATATAACAAACGTGGTTTTCTTTTTCTGGGTTTATACTTACCTTTTGGCATTTTCAAATTCCTTATTAAACAAGCGAATGTCCATACTAGCTAAACTTTGCATTTCACAATATTCCTCTATCCGCACCAAAAATACTTTTACTTGTCTCAGATTCGGGTATTTTTTTGCAAAATGTGCCACAAGGTCATCTTCTATCTTCACATCACTTAGCTCACAAAATTTCCGTATATCATTCGCCTCAATATTTCGGAATTTCAAAAGAACCGTCAATCTACTATAATAATGACTATGCCTCTTAAACTTCCCGTTTGACTCCTCCATACCAATGAAAAATATTACATTTTTTGCCTCATCATGAATATCACGAAAAAGCTCCAAGATAGAATTTTTATCACTCTTTAGTAGAGTATCAACCTCATCAACGATTATCGTTTTTGGTTCAGCTATCAAACTTGCAACTATTTTGTCATATTTCTCTGATGTTTTTCCATTTTGGTCAATATCAAGCTCTATACAAAGTTTAGTTATCACACTGCTGTTTGTCCAACTTTGCCCAGCTCGTAGCAAAATCAGATCACGATTAGAGGCAATTTTTTCAAGAGCAAAGGTTTTACCCAAGCCAAAACTACCATATCCAAGCCCCATCTTTGGGGTGTCATTGGGTAAATTATCCAATGTAGCAAAAGCTTCAACCAGCTTAATGTAGTTTGTTGTTTTCACAAATTCACTTTTCATATTTTTCCTTTTCTTGTTAGTGGAGAGTTTACTCTCCACTAACAGAATCCTTAAGAAGATTCCAAAAGAGCCTCCTCAAAGACTCCTATGCACTCTTCTTGCTTTCTACCTCCTCTTTTGCAATTGTCCAACTCTCAGGATATTTGTCTCTCAATCTCTTAATATTATCCTCTTTTTTATTCTCTATGTGCCATACAAAGTTTTCTACAAAACTCTTAAACACAGGCTTTCCATCAGCTTTTAGCTGTGTAGGTTTTCCGTCTGTTTTGTTTCTGAAATCAAACCGTAAATCTTTATTAGCAATCTCTTTATCTTTTTTCTCAAGCTCCCGACCCGCCTCGTAAACAGCTTCAATCCTCGGAGTGACCTTTGGCTCAACTACCCCTTTTTGAGTATCAGTCGCCGTTGCAATTTCAATCCTATTTTTTATGGTTGTGTCAAACTGTGCAAGTTCAGTTTTAAGATTTATCAACTTTTTCATATCTCTCATTATCTTTTGGCTTCTTTTTCGCACCTCTCTCACCACAAATCTATCTTCACCCAACTTATCTTTATCAATAGCAAGACAAAGAAACATCATAGCTTCGGTATATACCCAAATCTCGCCATAATTTTGAGTAGCCATTATAAAAACTTTATTACCTATATATCCTGCTAACTCCACTGCCTGGTAAAAAGCACCATCATAGGAGATACCTTTTTTGCCAACTTTTCGCATAGTTGCATCCCCAAGGAGCAGAGCCAAAGCCCTTTTATCTGGAATCCCCTTTACAGGCATAGAGCAACTATTCCATTTTGCAACAGGAGTGGTTTTTATGCCACTATGAATATTTTGCTTATACTCCTTTTCTATATATTCATCACACCACATTTGCAACTCTTCAGCACTTATCGTTAGGGCTATATCAAGCCCCAAATTCTCTTTTTTGATTTTCCACTTATCGATAAAAATATCTTTAGCCTTTTTATCAGCTATTTTTTGCTCCGAAAACCATTTTTCCTTGCTTAAAACCTTTGAGTCATAACCACTTCTCGCCTGAATCTCAGCCTTTCCAGCTACACTATGACCGCTAAAACCCTCCAACTGCTCGAAGAGCTGACTACTTAGAGTCCGAAAAAATCGCTCGATAAATGGCTTTTTCTCACCGCTGAAAGGAGGTACAAACTCTCTATTTATCCCCAAATTAATACAAACACTCTCAAAATGCTTACTCCGATAATCCTTACCATTATCAAGCACCACATTTTCAGGAATTCCATATTTGTCAATAATTTTAGCCATCAATCTACTTTGAGAAGCTGCACTCGCCCTCTCCTCAACTATAACTACAGGACAACGACTATATATATCAATTCCCCCAACAACCACATACCTCCTGCCATCACTGCAAATCACATCTGCAGGAGTCCCGTCAAGCTCCCAATAGTGATTACGATATTTTGCCCTTTCACTCATATCACCAAATGCAGGTATTCTTTTGTTTTTATAATCATCAGGATTTGTAGCAAAATGGAATAGATGTGAATTTTTTCGCTTATATGTCTCTATAAAATTATAGAGCGAGTCATAAGATGGCATAGTATCACCAAATGCAAAACACATATTTTTATATATTTGGCTTATAGTTGGTCGCTTATCCGTTCGGATTATCCACCGAACCGCCATCTCTTGCATCTCTTTTGTTAGCTTAGTTGAGCCTTTTTTATTTCCTCGTTTATCCAAAAATACATCAACAACACTTACCCCCCGACTCCTTGCATCATCGTAGCTCCGCACCCAACGAAACAATTTTTGTCGATTTATCATCTGTATTGGGTCAAACTCGATAGATAATCCATCCAACCATTTATTCACAGTTCTATCATCTTGTCTATTTTTATACATCTCAACAACCCGACACTTCAAAATCGCCATCTCTTGCTTTGCCCGTGGAGCAGATAAATATCGGCTAGATATAGAGATGTCCGATTTTGTCTCTAAAATAACACCATCATCTTCATCAATCTCAAGCTTATCTTTAATTATCACCCTGTATCTTTCTGGCAAATCATCGAACTCATAATGCTTTACAGGCTTACTAGCTCTATCCACCGACTTTAATTTAAAGTTGGTATATTTTAGAGCTTTAGTTAGTGCAACCTGACTAATTCCTAGTATCTCAACTAGCTGCCTTTGAGTGAACTCATCCATCACATCCCCAAATGCAACTTACCTATCGCTCCAACTATCTTAATCCACTCCATCATTTCACCTCTTCCAAAACTACATCTCGCCCAAGATATTCAAAATCATAAAACTCACTTATTTTTTGTAGCTCCTCAAAACTCACTATAAACTCCAAAGTCGCAACACCGACACAATGAAATACTTTTATCCACATATTAAACCTCCAATCTTGAATTTTCTAAATAATTTAATTGCAATAAATAGATTTCATTCATCAATATATCTAGCTCCATATCTGCCATTTTTGCAAATTCACCTACATCATCTGCCAACACTTCAAAAAATGTCTTATCATCATCAAGCACAACCAATCTATATCTACGAGTTGATATAGAAATCAGTAATCTCTTACTATTATCAACCTCCATTAATATCGCCAATTTATTTAAAACTTTCACCAAATTCATATTTTCACCTTTTAAATTTTTTATTCAGGACTCAAAAAAGCCCTCAATCAAAAATTTGTTTGGTTTGGTCGACAAAAAGCCGACCATTTAAACTTTCAAATTCACAGAAATATACTATAGCCTTTGTGCCTATTTACTCCAATCAAGACATCTTTTTCAGTTTTACAACTCTTTATAGGTACATTCCTCTAAATTCATAGTAATAGATACAGTTGCTATTACTCAACCATCCGTTCAGATTTTTTTTAATTCTCTCGTTGGTCAATGGGTTCTGCTACCCAATACAAGAATTTAAGCTGTAAACTTATCCAAACCCTCCACCGAGGGCTTGGTAAATCTAAAATGATTTTAAAGTGATTTTTCCAATCTTAGTAATAACTCTCTTACTGTCTTAGTCCCCCACTCCAAAAACTGACCTTTTGCCATATTAAAAATTCTATACCTATCATGTTTTAGGGCATTCTCATTTCTTGCAATATGCAAGTGATTTGGTAATATATTCATCAGCTCTTCTAATGTTCTTATATCTTTTTTCATCTCTTTTTCCTTTATATTGATGGTCATAAACTTATCCAAACCCTCCAGCGAGGGTTTGATAAATCTAATTTAGGTCAAGATTTTTTTGTTCTTTTTTACTTCTTATCTCTTTTAGGTATCTGTTCACCACACTTCTATCACATCCAATTTCTCTAGCGATTGCATTTATACTCCAAAGTTCACGATATAGTTGCACTTTGGATATACTTATCTATTAATTGTGGACTAATGAGTGTTTCCTGATTTCTAGGGGATTGAAATCCACCCGTTTTACGAATTGATGGTAAAACTTCACTTGTAACCCACTTTTTGAACACTTTAGCTTCAGGTTTATTACTTCTAAATATCAAACTATATAAACCTGATTCACTAACTACCATCATATTTCTACCTTGACCTGACCCGAAAACTTTTCGTGTTAGCTTTTCATCTTCATCAAGTTTTAATAGTGCTTTATTTGTATCACTTAAACCCAAACATTCACAAACATCTTTAGCCACAAACCACGGTTCACCATTTTCATCTATAACCCGAACCTCACTACCTCTAAAATCAAATTGAACTATTTCTGCTTTCATCATTTTTCCCTTTAAATTTTTTTGAGTCAAACTCATTCAAGCCACTTGGATAAATCCACTTTTTGTAAGTTTAAAACCCTCTTTTTTCAAAACCTCTTCTATATACTTATGTCTCTTCGGGCTTGATAGATTGTTTAAAAAAGTTTTATAATGCAACCCTTTTAATTTGCAAAAGTTTTTAGTTGCTATATATTTCTCTTTTATATACACCGTTACAATATTTCGTTTTGCCATTTCACCTCCAATTTTCAAATTTTATGTTATAATGTTTGTGATATTTTTATCACAAACATTATACTGCAATATCTTGCAGATGTCAATAGTTTTATGTGATATAATGCAGATTATACAAAAAGGATGTAATATCGTGCAGACATTAGGTGAGAGAATTAAAAAAGCTAGAAAAGATAAAAAAGAGAATCAAGATGCTTTCTCTAAAAAAATAGGAGTTTCAACAAGAAGCTTGGCATATTATGAGAAAGACGAAAAAGAACCTGTTGCTAGTACATTAAAAAATATAGCAGATTCAACGGAGACTTCAGTAGGATGGTTAATAAATGGTGAAAAAGAAAATAGCGGTGCGGGGTCAGTAACCCAAAGTGATAATAATAACAATATAATTATAAATACAAAGATGATATATAGGGGAACAAAATGAAGAAAATGGTAAAAGGTGAGAATATAGCAATAGATGACATATCAAAAAAAGTTACTGTCACCATAAAATGGAAAACTTATACTAATATGGATGTGGATGTTTCTATATTTATGTTGCAACTGCTATATGGAAATAAAATTACAGATAATAATGATTTTATATATTTCAATAATACCAAAAATTCATCTATAGAGCTAGTTAATAAAAATAATAGTTCAGATATTATTATGGATTTATCTCTAATTGAAAAATCTATTGATAAGCTTCCTATTGTGATTACGATAGATAAAAAAAGTAGTTTTAGTTCATTAGAGTTCCTTGATATAAAAGAGGGGATAATTGGAAATTTAAAATTCAAGCTAATGGTTTTAATGATGGATTAGAAATTATTGCTAAAAATTATGGATTAAATTTAGATTCATTATCACAGGAAGAGAAAGAGAAAAGATTTAGAAAAACACCAAAAGATGTGATAAAAGCAAAAATATTAAATATCAAAAAATTCAAGGAAGAAGAGCTGATTACATACTGTCTATTGGTGATAAAATTGAGCCTGAATTAGTTTTTTGTATTCACTTGGATAATCTACAAGAGACAGATTTAGAATTTCTATTTGCAATATCAAGAAATGGAATTACTAGAAAAAATATATTAGAAAAAATAAGAGCTAAAAATAGAGCATTGAGTCAAGCAAATATTATATCTACTCTTGTGACTGATGATGTGTTAAATAAAATAAGAACCACTATAAATAAAAATAGCTCCTATAAAGTATCAAATCAAGAGATACAAAATGTACTAGAAAAATTTTTGGATATTTAAAAGTCTAAAATAAAACCGTCTAATATAACCATAGTTTCATTTCAAAAACAAATAAAAGGTTATAAAAGGTTATATTGCTAGGTTATATTACCCCACTTTTACCACACCGCCAAAATTCAAAATCAAACTGAAAAATGCCTCAAAAACCCCTAGTCTTAGGGTGTAATGCCTAATGCTCAATTATTCCAAAGCAATGTCCAATTTTTCACCCCAGTATCATTTCTACCACACCACCCAAAAAACACCAACTAACCCCCAGTCTTAGGCAAAAAGTCGCAAAAATAAGACCTATTCCTCCACTATCATTCTACACACAATATTACAA
>JAOZPA010000209.1 GCA_029932985.1 Campylobacterales bacterium | reverse complement strand
ATAAAGAAAATTTTAAGGAGGAATAGATGTTTTTTTTTAGATTATTAATTTTACAAGCATTATTTGTGAGTTATTTATTTGCTGAAACAATAGGTTTATTGGGTGGTTCAAATTCTGGGACCTATATTAAAATTGCTAGAGATATTGCAGAAGTTAGCAGAGGTGAGATGAATATCAAGGTTTATACTGGTGGGAGTTTGGGAAATATTGATAAAGTTTTGAGCGATAAATATTCTCAATTTGCCATTGTTCAATATGATGCCCTGCTTTACAAAAGAGATATTTTGGGTAAATCTAATTTGGCAGATAAAATCAAGATGATATTTCCACTTTACAATGAAGAGATTCATATTATTGTGCGAAAAGATAGAGAGATAAATAGTGTCAAGGATTTGCAGGGCAAAAAAGTAAATATGGATAAGCGAAATAGTGGGTGTTGGGTGACGGCGACTATGATTAAAAAATTTCATAATTTGGATTGGGTTGAGTATAATTATCCGCCAAAAAAAGCGATGTTGAAATTGACGAGTGGTGAGATTGATGCATTTATTTATGTAGTGGGAAAACCTGCTTCGATTTTGGCGAAACTTCCCAAAGAGGCAAATAGTGTGATTAAGTTAATATTTCCAGATGTGAGTGATTTTTATCCCCAAACGAAAATTGAGAAAAACAGTTATAAATGGCTTGATATTGATGTGAAAACCAATACCACAAAAGCGATTTTGATTACTTTTAATTATGATAAAAATAGAAAGATTCCAAGATTTGATTATTATCTAAATAATATAGAAAAATTAGCTGGTATTATTGACAAAAAGTTGACATACCTAAGAAACAATAAACATCCAAAGTGGAAAGAGATAAATCCCTATGATACTCAAGGTGTCAAGTGGCCTGTACACAAAGTTGTCAATAGTAAAAGTGGGGGAATAAAAACTTGCAATGAACTACCCACAAAAGCGGAAAGAGCGATGTGCAAAGCTTTAAAAGAGCAATAAAATATAGGAAAACCGATGGCAACTAATTTAATCCATTCCCAAAAAATCGTAGATATTCAACCTTTACGATGTTATTCCGAACCTGTCTATAAAAAATATAATACCTTAAAAGAGTTATTAAAAAGCGAAATTTCCAACGATTACTACCATCTTTTGCTTGAGCCTTCCATCTCAAAAGAGTCATTAAAAGGCAACGATGAGGGGTTGTATTTTTCTCACATCTATAAAAATCTGAAACCTCTCACTAGTTTTTCAAATTCAGCCCAAAAAGAGTTATTGAAAAATCTGAATATTAAGATAGATAAAATTTTAGAGTTATCGCAAGTTTTGCTGGAGTCAGAAAACAAAGATAGCAATAAACTGGGTGAATTTTTAAAAAGTTCTATCGAAGTGCCGAGTCTGGATTATGTTTATAGCGATGGCAAAAATGTGGTTTTGGCTTTTTGGGGATTCAAAAGTATCACAATCGAGCATCGAGATTTTAAACTATCTTCAGCGGTGAGGGGACTTGAAAATAATGTGGAGAATGATGAGAGTATTGAAAAGGCAAAAGTACCTAATACAGATAAAAAAAGTTATAAAAAATTATTTTTTGCCCTATTTGCAATTTTGTTATCTACCCTTATAGCTTTTCTATTGTATTTTTTTATGGATAAAAATGAGTTGAAATTTGAGCCGTCAAAGGTAAAAATAGATGAAAAAAGTCCCCTAAAAGAAAAAATTATCACCAATCGAATTATGCTAATATTGAAAGAAAAGGTTGAGATAGAAAAATTTATAACTAAACTCAAAGTTGAATATCCAGCGATAAAGTTGATAGAATCGCACAAAGAGTTTAATACAATTGAGTGTGAAATTGATGAGAAAAAGCGGATTGAAATTATGGAAAGTTTGAAAAAATTGGAGGAGGTGGCGGAGGTTTTTAGTGAAAATATTATCTCTAATTCCTATATTCCAAATGATTCTGGTTTTGGGGACAGTAAAAAAAAATGGCTTTTTGAGGCGATAAATACATATCAAGGTTGGGAGATTACAAAGGGGAAAAAGGAGGTTGTGATTGCAATTATTGATAGCTCTTTTGACCTGACTCATCCTGAATTGAGGGACAAAATAGTTTCGCCGTGGAATGCTGGGGATAATACCGCTAGATTATCTCAAAATTCAAATGATTTTCACGGAACTCACGTGGCTTCACTGGCGGTTGGTAAAATCGATAACGGTTTGGGGACTGGGGGAATTTGCCCTGAGTGTTCATTTATGCCGATTCAACTTTCGCAAGATGGATTTAAAGGATTTTCCACAAGTGCTTTGATTCGGGCTTTTAAATATGCGGTTCAAAATCGTGCAGATGTGATTAATATGTCTTTGGGTACAGCTTATGGTGTGAATTTTAGTTTGCTGAGTTTGGAGCAAAAAAAAGTGATATATCAAGTGTTTAAAAAAACTCATAGGGCAAATGAGTTGCTGTGGAAGAGGATGTATAGATATGCGAGGGTAAATAATATCGTGGTGGTGACGGCGGCGGGA
>JAOZPA010000208.1 GCA_029932985.1 Campylobacterales bacterium | reverse complement strand
AGGTCCCCGGTGGCCTGCTGTATGGCCGCCTGGTCGATTTGAGGGTTCGATAGGGTGCCGCGGATGGGAACTTTGACAACAATTCCTTTGAGCAGGCGATAGGCTTTTCTGCCCACCATTTTTTTGGTCAGCGGTATTTTGGCGATGTAATCCAGGCTCTTGTCAAAGCCCACCGATCCATACAGAATCACCGGCGATCCGTCGACATCGATGGTAAGCGGAGAGCACTTCACGCGCCCGTTCTCAGCGGTAAAATCGATGGTTTGATCCCCGAGATCAAATTCGCGCTGTCTGATTCCCATCATGGAAAGCAGGCGGGACAGAAGCGGTGTGGAATTGATTTTGATGCCGTCTAACCGCAGCGAGCCGGCAAAAGAGGCCTGGTTGCGATCCCTTTGTGACAGGGGCCAGTTTAAATATTGCATCTGCAGGCCCACCCGGCCTTCGGGCTTGACGGCCTGTTTAAACAGCGGATGGATGAGCGCCAGCAGCCCCTCGGTGACCCCCCGTGTAACCCGCACCTGTTTTAAAACATCAAGATTTTCAGGAAATGAGAGCACATAAGGTTTTTTGCGCATGTCGAGGTTCGGCTGCAGGGACAGTTCTCCGCCGTTGGCCGGGGATTCCAGACGGCCTTGTGCGGTCGCACCGGAAATGCGGATCGGGATATCATTGGGGGCCAGGTTGAAACCAAAGGCCTTGATGGAGGCGACATGCAGGGACCCTGAAAAATCCAGGTGCTGCAAGGGGTTCTCCCAGCGGTTTCCCCGGGATACCAGCCTGATGGTAAACGGGGTGGCTTTTTGACCGGCAAATTTGATGGCCGCTCCGTTCGATTTTTTCAGATAGGCCGCCACCAGGGCCAGATCCGGGGTCACGGTTCCCGCGGCTTTAAACACCTTGTTGGGCCCCACCCGGTCAAGGCTGCCGTCGGCACTCAGCGACAGCGCTCGGGAATTCAGCTTGAAATCCGTGATTTTTACGTGTTGGCCGTCGGGACTGCGCGTCAGATCCGTGTTGAAGGTGACCTTTTTTTCCGAAATATCCGGCAGTGCTTCAGATACCAGTTTAAAAGGGGCCAGCTGACCCTGCAGTTTAAAATACTGGGTTCTGGGATTTGAAAAATTCATGTCAACATCAAAGTGGCCTTTGCCGGAAAGCCGTGTTCCGGGGGGCAGCCCAATGAAATCGCCGTATCCGGCGGTCAGTCTGCCCAGGTCCAGATCGGCCGTCCCGCGGGTCTGGATGTCCTTGCGGGTGTTGGTCCAGTCCGCTACGGTCAGCGCCGGGACATGGATTTTGCCTGCCTGGCCGCTGATGTCAATAGGCGCAAGGGATAGGGATTTTTTCGTCAAATCGATCCAACCCCGGGTGGTCAGCACCAGCCGTGCGTCACGGATTGTTTTGTTGTCGCGGCGCAGTTTAAAATTGTTGACCTCCAGTTTCAGGTCCACGGCATCGCGGTTTTTTGATTTTTCATTGACTGCCAGGCTTAATTTTAGCTGACCGCTGCCGTCCCACTGCTTGATTTGGATAAACTTTTTTATTTCTTTTAAGGCGGCGGCTATATCTGCAGAAAGATCCAGCTGCATATTGCGCATGTCTCCGCGGCCGTCAGCATTTAAAAACGCCGAGCGCAGAGAAAAATTTTCCAGCTGCAGCCCCTGCGGGCCGATCTTCCCCCGGGCCTTGGCCGTCATTGGCCGGTCCCAGGATATTTTTTTGCCGGCCCTTATCCCCTGCAGGCGGTCGATGCGGGCCAGGCCTTCAAAAGACGTCACGGCCTGTGTGGCCTCCAGATCGCCCGCCAGGGCCATTTTACCTTTGACGATCCGGGTGCCCTTTTGCAGTTTGAGGGTGGCGGGAAACTGGGTGAACACTTCGGCCAGATTCACGTCGACCGCGCCGGTAAATTTTCGCTGTCCCCGCTCGTCAATGTCGCCGCGGACCGATCCGCTGACCAGCGAGGATTGCACGGTCAGGTTGCGCAACGCCAGCGCACCGTTGTGTGCCGTCGCGCTGAGATCGATGGCAATTTTTTTTACCGTGGGGGTATCGGTGCCCAGCATGCCGCCGCGCAGCTTGAGTTGGTTCATGGACGCTTGGCCCTTGAACTGCAGGCGCTCATCGCCGCCGCCCGTCACAGAAAGGTCCGCGTCCAGGCTTCCTGCAGCTGTCGGCATGCCGGTGCGCCCGGTCGCAATGGCGGACAGATCTTCCAGTTGCCAGTTTTCGATGTGCAACCTCGAATCGGTGCGGATATTTTCGAGAACACCCGGTTTGCCGGCGGCCGGCATCAGGCTGCCTTCTCCGGAGGCACGACCGCGGTTGTCCCCCGAGCGAACGGAAAACCGATAGGTTACCGGGTTTTCAGGCCCGGCAGCATCCAACTGGATGTCCAGGTCGGTGGCCACCGCTTTTTTCACTTTGGTGGCCCCATCGGCGGTGAAAATCGAACCCCCGATGATTTTATAGTGCCCGTGCAATGCCGGGAAAATGCTTTTTTTTTCCGCAGCCGGCAGTGGTTTCGGAATTCGCGGT
>JAOZPA010000207.1 GCA_029932985.1 Campylobacterales bacterium | reverse complement strand
TGTAGGTTTGATAGGAATTTTACTAAAACTTATAAAATTAAAAAAATTGACAAAAAATGAAGCTTTAGGGATTATAGAAAGTTTACAAAAAAAAGATTTTAGAGTATCTAAAAAGTTGGTAAAGCTTATTGAGAATATTTAGGATTAAAGTACACCCATGGAAATTTTATGAGGAGTATTAATTATGAAAAAAGAATATGAAATGTTACCAGAATATGATTTTAGCAATGGTATAAGAGGCAAATATGCCAAACGATACAAAGAGGGTGTGAATATTGTGAAAATTGATAGAGATATTAGCAAAATTTTTCCTGATACCAAATCCGTAAATGAAGCATTAAGAACTTTAATACACTTGATGTCAATTAATCAAAAAAATGTGCAAGTGGGATAGTCTTAGGTTTAGTGTTTGGCACGGCGATCTAATTATAAATAGGAATATGATATAATTTTACAAAAAAAAGAAAATATTATGGTAACTTTACAAATAAACAGCAATGATATAAATGCAATTGAGCAACTTTTAAATATACAAACAGATAGGCAAAAACGAAGAGAGAAGCGGTTAAAAAATATAAAAGTGAAAAAAATATCTTTATATTCAGAGCAAAATAGTAGTTTTTGTGTAGAGTTATCACCTTTGGAATCTTGGGAATTGTTGGCTAGAATTTCAAAAGAGTCTTGGTTTTTAGAAACTGGAACATTAGCTCCTGATATATTAGATAAAACTAAAGTACAAATTTTTACGAGGAAAAATTGATGTATTTAAATCAAGAATATCGAGATATGATAGAAATCTTTAATGAACAAGGGGTAAAATATTTAGTTGTGGGAGCTTATGCTATGTCAACTTTTGGATATTCCAGAAGCACCTATGATATTGATTTATGGATAGAAAAGCAGAAAGAAAATGTCCAAAAAGTGCTTATGGCTTTTGAGGAGTTTGGATTGCCTTTTGAGATAAGTGAAGAGGATTTGACAAAAAATAACTCTATAATTCAAATAGGTGTAGCTCCCATTCGTATAGATATTTTGACAGATATTGATGGAGTTAATTTCGATGAAGCATACAAAAAGAAAATCGAACATAATTTTGGAGAACTGGTTGCTTCTGTGATAAATATTGATGATATTATAAAAAACAAAACAGCTTCAAACCGTGCTAAAGACAAAATAGATATAATAGAACTGAAAAAATTAAAAAAGTCTTTAAAATAGCTTCTATCAAAATTTTTGGACTAACAACCCCGCACGGAAATTTAAAAAAGGAAAAAAATGCAAATAGTAGCGATAAAAGATTTTGGATTAAACCAATCAGCAGTAACTAAATCTTTAGAAAATAGTGAGTTTATACTCATCACAAAAAAAGGAACACCTTTTGGAATTGCTACTACTTTTGATGAGACAATTATACAAAGTGGTTTATATAGCAGTTTAGTGTTAAAAGCATTTGAACAAGGAAACATCTCTTTATCTCAACTTTGTAAATCCCTAAAACTTACAAAATCAAAAACTATGAAACTATTATCAACTCTGAATATTCCAATAACAGATTATGAATTAAAAGAGGATTTAAAAGGTATTGAGAGATTTTTAAAATGAATGTAATTTTATTAAATAAACTAAGTCAAAAAAAGAAATTTTACCTAAAAGATGGCTTTGAAATAGTGGCTATTTTTGGCTCTTTTGCTAGAGGTGAGGAGAGAATTGATAGTGATATTGATTTGTTATACAAAATACAACCTAAATTTTTAGAAAAATATAGTGGATTTGAGGCATTTTCACAACTCAATAAAATCAAAAAGGAGCTAAAAATTTCTTTAAATAGAGATGTAGATATTGCCACCATGGATAACCACAGCAAAACATTCAAAGAGTTTGCTTTAAAGGATTTAATCTATGTTAAATGAGATTAGCAGATTAAAATTTATTTTGGAAAAAATTGATGATTTACTAAAATTCAAAAATAGATTTTTAACCATCGAAGAGTTATTAAATGATAAAATGGGTTTTGATGCAACTCTAATGTGCCTACTTCAAATTGGAGAAACTTTAAACAAACTAAAAAACTCCCCCTTTAGCGATAAACTCCCCATAAAAGGCTCTTACGATGTCCGAAACTTCATAGCCCACGATTACGAAGGTGTAAATAAAGCGATAATAGAAAATATAATCAGAAAACTTTTGCCATCTTTGAAAAAAACTGTAATTGATATTTTAGATAAAAATAGTTAAGATACAAAAGAGGTTTAACAACCCCAAACGAAAATTTTTTTAGAGAAAAAAGGAGCTTAAAAGATGAATTTACCAAAGTTTATCTTCCATTGAGAGTTTATAATGAAATAGTCATAGAAGAAAATATTAAATTGGATAAAAAGTTTTTTATCCAAAAAGAGATTAAAGACAAAGAATTTTACTCTATTTTGCTCAAAAGTTTAGATAGTGGCGAGTGTGAAGCAATAATTTTAGCCCAAGAGATGAATTTATCTTTGATAATTGATGAAAAAAAAGGTAGAAAAATAGCTCACAATTTAGGAATAAATATATTT
>JAOZPA010000206.1 GCA_029932985.1 Campylobacterales bacterium | reverse complement strand
CAATAAGGAAGAGAGAGGAATAGACAAATAAAACAAAGGAGAAAAGATGAGAATTTTAATATCAATACTATTGCTATTTAATTTAGCGGTTGCTAAAAAGTTGGCTTTGATTGTGGGTGTGGCGGAAAATGTAGGTATAAAACTAAAAGCTCTTCATTCAGATGTAGATTTAGCAAATATGAAGAGATTTTTGGAGAGTCATAATTTTGAGGTGAAGATTTTGCAAAATAAAAGAGCCACTTTATTAAATGTGAGAAAGGAGTTTAAAAAAGCTACCAAAGGTTTAAGGAGTGATGACCTATTTTTGTTTTATTATACGGGTCATGGTGATACTATGGAGGGGATAAATAAAAATGAGGCGGAGGATAATTTTTTGGCTCTTTATAGTATGCAATTAAACGGTAGAGAGGTGGTAGCTGGGGTGCTGAGTGATAATGAGATTTCATTTTGGATGAATAAGATAGTTGCAAAAAAGATTTTGTTTGTGGATGCTTGTCATAGTGGTACGATATATAAAAGTTTGGGAGATGTGAATGGATTTAAAAGGGGGAGTAGGTTGAAAAAATTTAAATCATATTCGCCGTCAAATTATATCTCTATCTCCTCTTCGCAAGATGACCAAACCTCGATTGATACTCAAGATGGTGGAGTTTTTACAACATCGTTTTTAAAACTTTTTGATAAAAATAGGAGTATCAAAAGTTTAATGAGCAAAGTGACAAATGATATTTTGAAAAATAGGAGACAGAAAGCAAATCTTTATACCAGTAGTAAAAATCTGCAAAATATGACTTTTGGTGAACTTTTTGGATATAAACCCAATCTCTATTTTAAACTTGATACGATGACTGGTAAACGAAATTATCAAAATGGTGAAACGATAGGATTTGTGGTAAAAACTAAGATGAAAAGCGGTATTTTGTATCTTTATAGCGGTGATGAATTGCTAGACAAAATGGATATAAAAGATTGCCCCAAATATCAAGGTGTTAAAGGTTGTCAATTCAAAGATATTCTCACCGCCTCAAGCCCCCTCACCGATAATAAAATAAAAGCGGTATTAAGAAAGAATGGAGATGCTAAAGATATTAAAATTATCTCAAAACAAAAAATCATAGCTCAAATGAGAATAAATATAAGGGGATAGGGAGAGAGTGGAGTAAATTCAATCCAAAAATGTTTGCCAGAAGAATAAAGGAAAAAAATTATGAGAAGATTACAGTTAAATTCATCTTCATTTAGAGAGATGAGGGAAGATGACTATATATATGTGGATAAGACGAAATGGATTGAGCGATTGCTCACAACAAATAAAGCTTATTTTTTTTCTCGTCCACGGCGGTTTGGAAAAAGTTTGACGATTTCAACTTTGAAGGAGTTGTTTAAGGGGGAAAAAGAGCTATTTAAAGATTTATATATCTATGATAAATGGGATTTTGTGGAGTATCCTGTGATTGTGTTTGATTTTAATAGAATTATGAATAAAAATTCAGATATTTTAGAAAAAGCTTTGCTAGATTCAGTTTATAAAAATGGTTTAAATTATGGTATAGAGATAAATTATAATTTATCTTCATCTGCTTTTAGCGATTTGGTTGTAAAATTATATCAAAAGTTTAATCAAAAAGTGGTAATTTTGATAGATGAATATGATAAGCCGATGATTGACCATTTGGGAAAAGGAGCGGAGCATATCAAGATTGCAAATCAAAATAGAGATGTTTTAAAAAGTTTCTTTGGAGTTGTCAAAAGTAATGAAGTTGTAGATGTTTTGAAATTTGTATTTGTCACTGGAGTTTCAAGATTTGTTAAAGTTTCAATATTTTCAGAGTGGAATAATTTAAGTGATATTTCAGGCGAACCAGAATATGCAGGATTTTTAGGATATAGCGAAGATGAGATAATCCAAAATTTTAAACCATATTTAGAAGAGCTTTACATAAAATATAATTTTAATAAAGATGAGTGTTTAGCGGAGATAAAAAGATGGTATAATGGTTATCGATTCAGTATTTATAGTGATTTAAAAGTTTATAATCCAATCTCTCTAATGTCGGCTTTTGACAAAAAAAGATTTGATAATTATTGGTTCAAAACCGCCACTCCTAGTTTTTTGGTAAATCTTTTAAAAGAGCAAAATTATTATCTGCCAAAATTGGAAAATGTAGAGATAAAAGAGAACTTTTTAGAAGTTTTTGATATAGAAAATCTTGCCATTGTTCCGTTGCTTTTCCAAACAGGATATTTAACTATTACAGATTATGAAGATGGTTTTGTGACTTTAAATTATCCAAATATTGAGGTTAAAAATAGTTTTAATGATATTCTTTTAAATTTTTATTACAGTCCCCAAACGGAAATTTTTCTTTTGGCTCGTGATTTGGGAAAGGCATTTAGAGATGAAAATTTTGATGAAATTCAACCACTTTTAAATGAAACTCTTTCACAAATTCCCTATCCAATTCACAATAAAAATGAAAATTATTATCACTCAATAGTTTATATGATTTTATCGGTGCTGGGACTAAAAACCACAAGTGAAGTGATAAATTCAAAAGGCAGATTAG
>JAOZPA010000205.1 GCA_029932985.1 Campylobacterales bacterium | reverse complement strand
GTATTGCTAAAGTTTTAAATGAACTTTCAAAATTTTATCAAATATTTGCTATTTCACATCAGCCACAATTAAGTGCAACAGCACATCAACACTTTTTAGTAGAAAAGAATAATAATATTTCTAGTGTAAAGTTACTTGATAAAGAGCAAAGAGTTTCTGAAATTTCTCGTATGATAAGTGGTGAAAATATTACAGATGAAGCAGTAGAATTTGCAAGGAAGTTATTATGTTAAGATTTTTATATTTATTAGTATTGCCAATATTGTTAAATTCACAAGTAACTATAACTGCACCAGAAACTTTTTTAAGTGGAGAAGCAGTTATATTTTCTATAAATGCCAAAGGCTCTAGTGTGCAGTTTCCTGTGATTGATAAAATAGAAGGTTTTATAGTTCAACAAGCAGGTACTTCAAATCAAACAACTATTATAAATGGGAAAAAAGACCAATCTATCATTAGAAAATATATGTTTTATCCAACAATAAATATTACAATTCCAAGTTTTAAAATAAAAATAAATGGAAAAATAGAACAAACAAAATCAAAAAAAATAATTTTAAAAAAAGTTACAAAAACAACATCTGATAATTTTGATATCACAATAAAAGTAAATAAAAAAGATGTATATGTAGGTGAAGAAATCTTACTTACAATGACTTTTAAATATAAAAAAAATATTCAACTTTATGATTTACAATTTGTAACACCTACTTTTGAGAACTTTTGGTCAAAACAAATTAATACAAATAGAAAGCCTAAAGATAATTTGTATGTAGTACAGGAGATTAATTATCTTTTATTTCCTCAAAAAGATGGAATTTTAGAGATACCTACCCTTCAAATAGATGCTATTTTACCAGATTCAAGAATGCAAAATAATTTTTTTGGAAATGCTACAAAAACTAAAAGAATTTATTCAAATAGTTTAAAAATAAATGCTAAAGCATTACCACAAGATGTATATTTAATAGGTGATTTTAAAATTAAATCTACAATTGATAAGTTAAGTATTAAGCAAGGTGAAGCAGTATCTTACAAGTTAGAGATTTCAGGTCGTGGAAACATTGATGATATAGAAGAATTTAAATTAGATATGCCAAATACAACAATTTATGATAATCCATCACAAAAAGATTTTAATATTCAAAATGGAAGATATGGTGGAGTTTATAAAAAAAGTTATTCTATTGTTGCTAATAAAGATTTTAAGATACCAGTGCTTAACTTAAAATATTTTGATATAAAAACTAAAAAAGTTAAAATAATACAAACTAAAGAATATAATATAAAAGTAGCAGGTATAGCACCTGTAAAACAAAAACTTGAAATAAAGCAAGAAAATATAAAGCCAGTTGAAAATAATATTCAAACTAAAGTTATAGAAAAAGTAGTTGTTGTAAGTACCAATGATAAAATTATATTTTTCATTTTAGGATTTGTATTAGCTTCTGTTTTATTTTTATTATACTCATTTTTTAGAAATAAAGAAAAAACTATTGAAGATTTTACACTTGAAAAGAATATAAAAAAATGTTCAACTCAAAATGAATTATTAAAAAAAGTAGTACCATTTATTAATATTGATGAAAACTTAGATAGGCTAATATATACATTAGAAGAGAATAATGATATTAAATTAAAACAGATTAAAAAAGAATTAATAGTTATAGTAAAGGAATTAAAATTATGAGAATATTTAGTATAATAATTGCATTTGGTTTATTTTTAAATGCAAGTGAATATTTTGCAAAACTAGAGCCAGTAGAAACATATAATATTAAAGCATCAACAAGTGGGCAAGTTGTTTATATAAATAATGAGATCGAAGGTTTAAATGCTAATAACTCAACAATTATAAAGCTAGATAGTAGTGTTGATGAGATTGATTTAAAGCAAACAAAAAATAAGATAAAAACACTTGGTCAAATTATTAAAATAGAAAAAAGTACATTGAAAAAGATTTTAAAAATAAGAGCAAAATCACAGCTAGATAAAGACAATCAAAAAATAAAAGTTTTAAATCTTGAAAATCAATTAGGAGATTTAGTAACTAAAAAAGCGATACTAGAAGATAAATTAAACAAAAAGAACTTAGTTGAAAAAAGTCACTATATATCAAATATAAATGTAAAAGTTGGTGACTTTGTAAATGCTGGTACTTTACTTTATACGGCAGAAGATTTAACAAAAGCAAAACTTGAAATATTTATTCCTATGAGTGAAGCTCAAAATATAAAAACAAAAAGAATTTATATTGAAAATAGAGTAACAGATTATAAAATTAATAAAATTTATAAAGTAGCAGATACAAAACATATCTCATCATATAAATGTGAAATTATAATTGATGCACCAAAAAGTTTTTCGCATCTTGTAAAAATAGAATTTAAATAGTAGATATTACGATTGACATATAGAGAACTCTTTACCAATCATAAAATAGTACGGCAACTTTCAGCAATACAATTTATAGCATATTTTGGTGCTTGGTTTTCTAATGTTGCTATTTATAGTATGATGGTTGATTTTGGAGCGAGTGCTTTTTTAATCGCACTTGTAACAGCTGTTCATTTTGTACCTGCTGTTAT